>DASUMF010000023.1:0-15798 GCA_036277835.1 Acidimicrobiia bacterium | reverse complement strand
GTTCGGCGACCCGTTCCACCTCAACGTGCAGGAGACGGTCAAGAACGCGATCTGGCGCTCGGGTGCGGGCACGCCGGTGCGGCTGTCGCCCGACGACTTCGAGGTCGAGCGTACCGAGATGCTCACGCGCTCGGCCACGGTGCTCATGCTCGACGTGTCGCTGTCGATGCCGATGCGCGACAATTTCCTCCCGGCCAAGAAGGTCGCGATGGCGCTGCACTCGCTCATCACGAGCCAGTTCCCGCGCGACTACTTCGGGCTCGTCTCGTTCGGTCGCGTCGCTCGCGAGGTGAAGCCCGAACGGCTGCCCGAGATGAGCTGGGACTTCGAGTGGGGCACGAACATGCACCACGCGCTGCTCCTCGCCCGCAAGCAGCTCAGCCGTCAGAGCGGAACGAAGCAGATCATCATGGTCACCGACGGCGAACCGACCGCACACATCGAACACGGCGAGCCGTACTTCCAGTACCCACCGTCGCCCATCACCATCGAAGAGACGTTGAAGGAAGTGATGCGGTGCACGCGTGACGGCATCCGCATCAACACGTTCATGCTCGACGAGAGCTACTACCTCCGCGACTTCGTCGAGCGCATGACCAGCGTGAACGGCGGTCGCGCCTTCTTCACCAACGCCGACAACCTCGGCGACTACGTGCTCGTCGACTTCCTCGACCATCGCAAGACGAGACGCCGGGCAAGCTGACGACCATCCATCCGAGCTCATCGAACCGGGGGGAACGATGATCGAGACCGAAGGCCTCACCCACCTGCACATCGTGGTGGCCGACCTCCAGCGGTCGCTGACGTTCTACGAGACCGTCTTCGGCATGGAGGAGCAGTACCGCAGCGGCCCGACCATGGTGTTCCTCCGCACCCCGGGCGCGTACGACACGATCACCATCAACGAGGACGCGGAGCGCGCGGCCGACGCGGGCAAGCGCGGCGGCGTGGACCACTTCGGGTTCCGGCTCAAGAACGACGACGACATCGACCGCGCCATCGCCGAGGTGGAAGCAGCGGGCGGCAAGCTCGTGGAGCGCGGCAACCACGCGCCGGGGATCCCGTACGCCTACGTGAGCGACCCCGACGGCTACCTGATCGAGCTCTGACCGCTCGTTTCGTCGTTTTGGCGTCTGTCAGCGACCTCTGCGGTACCTGAGGGACGCCAAAACGGGGTGGGCGGTCAGATGCGGAGCTCGCGGAGGTAGCGCTCGTGCACCGCGGGGTCGAAGCACACGAAGCGCACGAGCTCGACGCTCGTGATCGTGGAGCGCACGGTGGTGACCGCGATCTTGGTCGCCTCGCCGACGGGGTAGCGGTAGGCGCCGGTGCTGATGGCCGGGAACGCCACTGAGCGAGCGCCCAGCTCGTCGGCGACCTCGAGGCAGCGGCGGTAGCAGCTCGCCAGGAGACGGGCCTCGCCGGAGCGGCCACCCTCCCAGATCGGCCCCACCGTGTGGATCACGAACGAGGCGGGGAGCTCGAAGCCCGAGGTGGCCTTGGCGTCACCGAAGGCGCACCCGCCGAGGTCGCGGCAGGCGTCGAGGAGCTGGGGGCCGGCCGCGCGGTGGATCGCGCCGTCGACCCCGCCCCCGCCGAGCAGCGACGTGTTGGCCGCGTTGACGACCGCGTCGACGTGCTCGGCGGTGATGTCGCCCAGTGCGACCTCGAGGTCGGGCCCCACGAGGCGCAGCGTAGGTTCGCTCACCGAGGGGCTGCAGGGGCCGAGGGCGCGCACCCCCGACTGTGCGCCTGGGTGGACTGGCGCCACGGAAGCCCCCTGCCCGCTTCCCGACGCGAGGAAGAAACCCCTTGCGCGCGGGCTCACGACCGAGCATAGTAACACCACTGTAATTCCAGAGGCGTCATTTCGGCGCCGAGTGGGCGCTTCCTGCCGGTCGTGGGGTCGTGCCCGCCCAACACCTCGGGGAGAGGCCCTGTCGCACCGGAGCGGCAGGGAGCTCGAGGAGCACCGAGTACGAGGAGCAGTGCCGATGGCTGAACCCCTCACCGTCACACCGATGACGGTCGTGAACCCACTGACGAGCAACCTGGCCGCACTGGTGGCGGTCCAGCGCAGCACCACCAACGGCGAGAAGCGCTGGCAGGAGCAGGCCAACTGCCTCGGCGTCGACCCCGACCTCTTCTTCCCCGAGCGGGGCGCGAGCACCCGGGAGGCGAAGGCGGTGTGCCGCAGCTGTGAGGTCCAGGGCGACTGCCTCGAGTACGCGCTGGCCCATGGCGAGAAGTTCGGGATCTGGGGTGGCCTCTCGGAGCGGGAACGCCGCCGCGTCCGCCGGGCCCGCGCCCTCGAGCGTCGAGGCGCCGTCGGCGCCTGATCAACTGCTTTGGCGTCGCACACGCGTGGATATCACGCGTTGGCGACGCCAAAGTGATCAGAGGGTCAGTGCGTCAGGCGGTGCTCGATGGTCTGCGTGACGTCGAGGCCGGACCACTCGAGGAACTCCGGGGTGCAGCGGTCGAGCTCCGCGGCGGGCACCAGCCCCACGAGCTCGACCCGCGTCACCGCTGCCCCGCGATCGTGCGCGCGAGCGCGGACCGTCTCGCACGCGGCCTGCACGCCGGTCTGATCGAGGGCGACGAGGTTCATCGACACCTGCACGTGTTCGCGTGACGCGAGGCGCAGCCCGAGGGCACGCACACCCGGCAGCCCACCGTCGCGCTCGCGCACGGTCGACGCGATCGTGCGCGCCAATGCGAGGTCGTCGCGGTCGAGCTCGCAGTTGATCGCCACCAGCACCGGGCGAGCACCCACCGCGATCGCGCCGACTCCCGCTCGCGAGGACTGGGGCACGAGGTCGGGTGCGCGCGTCCGGAAGGCGCTCGCTCGCACCGACGGCAGCGTGCGGTCGCGCTCGTCGGCGAACCCGTAGAAGAACACCGGCGTGCCGAGCTCGTCGACGGCCCAGGCGCCGAACGCGTGCGCGGCCTCCACCGCGGTCGCGGGGTCGGAACCATCGAGCGCGACGAACGGCACCACGTCGAGCGCGCCGAGACGCGGGTGCACGCCTTCGTGGCGCTCGAGATCGATCCGGTCCACCACCTCCCTCGCGAGCGCGCGCACCGCGCGCTCCGCGTCGCGTGGGCCCGGTCCGGCCAGGGTGAACACCGAGCGGTGGTGGTCGACGTCGCGGTGGACGTCGAGCAACGACGGGCCGCACGCGGCGGCGAAGGCATCGAGCGAGGCGCGGGCGCGTCCTTCCGACACGTTGGGCACGCACTCGAGCACGCCAGCAGGGTAGGACCACGCCGATAGGCTCCGATCCGCATGCGTGCCGGGCTCGCGTTGCCGCAGTTCGACTTCTCGGTCGCGGGCGATGCGGCCCTCGACTGGGACACCGTCGCGGGGTACGCGGCCCTGGCGGAGGGGCTCGGGTTCGACTCGGTCTGGCTCTGCGACCACCTCTTCTTCAGCACCGAGAAGTACGGAGGGCCGACGGAGCCGTCCGGCGGCTTCGAGCCCGTCGTCACCCTCGGCGCACTCGCGCGTGTCACCTCACGTGTGCGACTCGGCAGCCTGGTGTTCTGCGAAGCGCTGCGCCCCGCGTCGGTGTTGGCGAAGGCACTCGCCTCGCTCGACGTGATCGCCGACGGCCGGCTCGACATCGGTCTCGGCGCCGGGTGGTACGAGCCCGAGTACCTCGCGATCGGCATGGAGCTGCCGCCACCGGGCGTGCGCCTCGCGCGACTGCGCGACGCGCTGCAGGTGTGCCGCGGCCTCCTCGACGGTGGGCCGTGCACGTTCGACGGCCGGTACCACCGCGCCTTCGATGCGCACAACGAGCCCGCGGCGCGCCAACGCCCGACGCCGCCGATCATCGTCGGCGGCAAGGGCGACCGCTTGCTCGGCATCGTGGCCGAGCTCGCCGACGGTTGGAACACGTGCTGGGCCTGGACCTTCGACGACTACCGCGAGCGCGTCGACGTGCTCGAGCGTGCGTGCGCGCGCGTCGAGCGCGATCCCGCCACCGTCAGCCGCTCGCTCGGGCTCTACGCGCTGTGTGGCGAGAGCGAGGCCGATCTCGAGCAGCGCTTCCGCCGCCTCGTGTCGCTCACGCCCCCGGGCGTGCTCGACGGCATGACGCTCGAGCAGTGGCGCCACGGTCGCCTCGTCGGCACGGTCGAGCAGGTGCGCGAGCAGGTCGCGCACTGGAGCGAGCTGGGCGTCGACACGATCGTGGCCGGGGTCGGCGCGGTGCCGTTCGCGGTCACGACGGCCGACGACGTGGCGCTGCTCGCCCACGCCCTCGAGCTGGAGCTCGCGCCGTCAGGGCAGTCGGCAGGGTGAAACCGGTCATTTGCGCCCGCAAGCCGATGGGCAAGCCGGTGGGCATGGCGGCGGGCGGGTCGACGTGCCCCGTGCGCACGATGGGCCCGCAACCGGGGCCCGGGCGAAGGGGCGATAACCTGCAGTCGTCCCTTCGAAAGGGTTGGCCCCATGAACCTCGGCCCCACCGAGCTGATCATCGTCCTCGCCATCGTCCTCCTGCTCTTCGGCAGCACCAAGCTGCCCAAGCTCGCCCGGTCCCTCGGGCAGGCGAGCAACGAGTTCAAGAAGGGCATCGACGAGGGCGCCTCCAGCAGCTCCGACGACTCCGAGCCCACCAGCTCGTAGTACCGGCTCGGCCCCGGCGAGGGCCGACCGACCCGAGCCCCTGGCCGGGTCTTCTCGATTCGGGAACCGCGGCGGCATGCCGCGTCGTTCTGGTCGATGACTGAAGGCGTTCCCACGTGGGAAGAGGTCGCGCGCGACTACGGGCGCTTCCTCTACAACGTGGCGTATCGCCTCACCGGCAACGACGACGAAGCCCAGGATCTCGTACAAGAATCGCTGCTCCGAGTCCGCCGTGGCCTCGAGCGGTACGAGCCCGGGTCGCTCCAGGGATGGTTGGCTCGGATCGTGACGAACGTGTTCCTCGACGAGGTGCGGCGCAAACGACGCCGCCCGACCGACGCACTGCCCGACGACCCGGGCCGCGTCCTGCCCCCGTCGCCGGCCGCCGACCAGGTGCCGACCGGCCTCTCGACCGAGGTCGAGCAGGCGCTCCTCGCCCTCCCCGAGGAATTCCGGGTGCCCGTCGTGCTCTGTGACGTGAGCGACCTGTCGTACGAGCAGATCGCCGAGAGCACCGGCGTGCCGATCGGCACCGTGCGCTCGCGCATCCACCGCGGCCGTCGGCTTTTGCGGTCCGCGCTCACCGCCGAAGGGATCACCGGCTCATGACCGACGGCCCCGACGTGCTCGGCACCCCGCCGCCGACCGACCACGAGGACCTCACCCTCGTGTCGGGCTACCTCGACGACGAGCTCGACGACGACGAGCGCGCGTTCGTCGAGGCGCGGCTCGCCGACTCGCAGGCGTGGCGCGACGAGCTCGAGGCGGTGCGCGTCGCCCGCGACGCGGTCCGCGCGCTCGGCACCCGCGAGGCGCCGGCGGGCTTCTGGGCCGACGTCACGAGCGCGGTCGAGGCGCAACCCGACGCGCAACCCGCCGCCACGGACGAGCCCGACACGAGCGTGGTCCCGATCACGGCGGCGACGGGGAAGCGCAACCGTCGTCGTGTGGTGGCGTGGGTCGCGGGCGCCACCGCGGTGGCGGCGTCGTTGGTCGCGATGTTCATGATCCCCGGCCGGTCACAGGTGCGACCCAACGTGACCGCGGTGGCCACGAGCCACGGCGCGACCAGTGCGAAGGTGGGCGATCCGATCAGCGGCCTCGTGCCGCTCGGCCCCGGCCGGGAGCCGCGATGACGACCGCCCCCGCGTCGCGGCGCGAGTTGACCGGCGCCGGGCGACGGCTCCTCGCCGGTGTGATCGCGATCGGGATGCTCGCGGTGGCCGGCACGTGGTCGAACGCGAGCGCCGGCGCGTCGACGAGCGCGGGCGCGCGCCTCGTGAACCAGATGCGCACCGCGGCGGGGCAGACCGACTTCTCCGGCGTGGTCGAGGTCACCTGGCGCACCGCGTCCGGGAAGCGCCAGCAGGCGACGGTCGAGGTGCACTCGGTCGACGGCGTGCTCGAGGTGAGCGCCGATGGGCACGTCGTGCTCGACGACGACGGCCAGACGTTCGTGAAGGACGAGCTCGGCTGGTCGAGCACGCCGGCCCAGCCCGACCCGCAGCACCGCCCCGCACCCGATGCACGGTGGGCGCTGACGGTGCGGCCGAGCACCGCGCAGCACCGGCCCGCCACCACTGTGGTGGCCTCGCGTCCCGACGGCAGCGTGGCGCAGCGGCTCGTGATCGACGACGCCACGCACCTGCTCCTCGAGCGCCAGGTCGTGGCGCGCGACGGGACCGTCGAACGTGCCTTCCGATTCGCGTCGCTCGACCTCGACCCGGTGGCCGCGGCCGCTGGGATCGCGGCCTCGCCGACCACGCCGGCGCGCACCGCGAAGCCGCTCGAGACGGTTCCCGACGGCTACCGCGCGCCGGACCGCTCCGGCGCGGGGTACGTGCTCGTGAGCCAGGCCGCGCACGCCGGTGGCGTGCAACTCGTGTACACCGACGGCCTGTTCTCGATGTCGGTGCTGGAACAGCGCGGCGAGCTCGACTGGGACGGTCTGCCCAAGGGCGGCACCGACACGACCGTCGACGGTGCGCGCGCCCGGCGCTACTCGCAGCCGATGGGCACGGTGATGGTGTGGGAGCGCGACGGCGTGGTGTTCACGTGCGCATCGGACGCGCCCGACGACGTGCTCACCGCGTCGCTCGCCGGACTGCGCGCCGACCCGAGCACCGCCGAACAGGTCGTCGACTTCGTGCTCGGCCCCTTCGGCTTCGACTGACCCGGACCGCGACACTCACCAACGCGAACTGGCGTCAAAAGAGGGGAACAATCAACCTCTTTTGACGCCAGTTCGGTATTGGGTGGTGCTTGCTGGTGGTGCGGTGGAGCTAGTGCGTGGCGAAGCTGCGGGCGGTGGGCTCGGCGGGCTCGACGCCCTCGACGCGGCGACGGCGCAGGATGCGACGACGCTCACGCTCGGACGCGCCGCCCCACACTCCGTGGTCGATGCGGTAGGTGAGCGCGTACTCGAGGCACTCGGGCTGGACGGAGCACTCCGCACAGATCCGGCGGGCCCGGTCGACGCCGACACCGTCGGACGGGAAGAACGCCGCCGCGGCGAGCGAACGGCAGTGGGCCTTGAGCATCCACTGCTGCTCGCTGTGGTCGGGGGTGGGGGTCAGGTCGTCCATGCGCACCTCGGTGAGTGCTCGGTAGATGAGGAGGATGCCTCTTCAACGGTCGGGACGAGCTCGCGGTTCCCATAGCCTGACAGAACCGACCGAACCTGAACAGTCACCGTCATGGTCGGAACACCGTAGGCGCAGAACGGCGACGGGTGCTGCCCGACCGTGACACGCCGGCATCCCACACGACGTCCGCCGGGCCTGCCGGCGGGAACGATTCGGGTGGGCCCGACGTTGTCACCCCACAGAACGAACGCAGCCGCGTCGCCCCAGCGCTCCCGAACCCATGGGAAGGTCCCGTGAGCGAGCAGCACGAATCGCCGGAAGGCGTTGCGGGCACTGGTGAACCGGACGAACCGACCGATGGTTCGGCTCCGGCCGGATCGTCGGACGTGGCTGCCAGCTCACCCGAGGTGACCGGCGCCGGACCCCTCTCCCCGGCGCCGGTTCCCTCGGGCCAGGCCGCCCCTCCGGCCGGCATCCCCCCGGCCCCGCCCGCACCCTGGTCGCTCGGGCAGGCGATGCCGCCGCCCCCCGCTCCCTGGCACGTCGAGCCCAAGCCCGCGGCCGACGAAGCCGCGTCCGACGCCACCGACGACGACGCGGATGCCGCGCCCCCCAGCGACCGGCGGGGCGTGCGCCACGCGATCCTCGCCGGTGTCGCCGGCGGTCTGGTCGGCGCACTCGTGGTGGGGGGACTGTTCCTCGTGCTCGACGACGATCCCGCACCCACCGTCGGGCCGAGCGCGCAGGTGATCGCCCGCCCGTCGAACGAGGTCGGCCGCAAGGGCGACATCGCGGCGATCCTCGCCGAGGACGTTCCCGCGGTCGTGGCGGTGGTGGCCGACGGCGGTCCTGCCACCGGTGGCGGCGCGGGCACCGGCTTCGTGATCTCCGAAGACGGCGTGATCGTCACCAACAACCACGTGGTCGAAGGCGCGAGCACGATCGAGGCGCGGTTCTCCGACGGCACCTCGCTCGCGGCGCGCGTGCTCGGCAACGACGCCGGCAGCGACCTCGCCGTGCTGCACGTCGACGCGGCCGGGCTCCCCACCATCGAGCTCGGCGACTCCGACAGCGTGCAGGTGGGCGACGACGTGGTCGCGATCGGCAACGCCCTCGCGCTCGAAGGCGGGCTGAGCGTGACGCGGGGCATCGTGTCGGGACTCGACCGCACCGTGCCCACGAGCCGCAGCACCGCGCTGTCGGGTGCGATCCAGACCGACGCCGCGATCAATCCGGGCAACTCGGGTGGTCCGCTGGTCGACTCGCAGGGCCGGGTCATCGGCATCAACACCGCGATCGCCGATCCGTCGGGAGCGCAGAACGTCGGCTTCGCGATCCCCATCTCGCAGGCGAAGCCGATCATCGCCGCGCTGCGTGTGGGTGAGCGCCCGGCGTACCTCGGCGTCACCATCGACACCGAGTCGACCGAGGACGGTGCGCTCGTGCGCACGATCGGCGGAGGCACCCCGGCGGACCGCGGCGGGATGCGCCCCGGCGATCTCATCGTCAGCATCGGCGGCGAGCCGGTCACGTCGTGGGAGCGGCTCCGTCCGGCGATCCGCGAGCACAAGGTCGGCGAGACCGTCGACGTCGTCGTGATGCGCGACGGCGAGCGCGTGACCCTGCGGGTCACCCTCGAAGAGGACCCCGGAACGAGCTGAGCGGTACCCTGCCCGTATGGCAATGGAGCCCGAAGCACTCGAAGAGATCCCGCCCCAAGGGCACGTGAAGGTCGTCTACCTCGGCCCGGTGTCGCCCCACTGGGACGTGCACGGCATCTTCGGTGACGGCCGCAAGATCGACGAGTTCCGTCAGCGCGCGCTGGCGCGGCTCCAACTGCTCCCGCCGCACGACCCCCAGTTCCGTCGCAACCGCGAGCGCGTGGCGCGCGACGCGGAGCGCGAGCACCTCATCCTCGACTGGGACCTCGGCTACGACGAAGAGACGAGCTGACTAGACCACGTCGTCGCCGACGGCCGGGTGCTCGCCGGTCACCATGAAGCGCACCCGCTCCGCAATCGTGACTGCGTGGTCGGCCGTCCGCTCGTAGTGCCGTCCGACCAACGCCATCTGGACGGCCAGCAGCACCGCACCCTCGTCCGTGCCGTCGCCGGCGAGGATGTGGCGGAACAAGCTCTTCGTGAGCTCGTCCATCGCGTCGTCCATGTCGGCCAACGCGGCCGCCTGGTCGGGATCCTCGTCGGCGAACGCGTCGATCGCGACGCGCGTCTGCACGCTCGCCTGTGTGCCCATGCGGTCGATGATCCCGCGCAGCTTCGGATCGAGCTGGTGGGGATAGAGGCGGCGTGTCGTCTTGGCGACGTTCACCATCAGGTCGGCGCTGCGCTCGAGCTCGTGCGCGACGCGCATGACGGTGACGAGGAAGCGCAGGTCGGTGGCGATCGGTTGCTGACGCGCGAGCGTGAGGAACGTGCGGTCCTCGATGGAGTGGGTGAGCTCGTCGATCGCGTCGTCGGCCTCGATCACGTGCTCGGCCGCGATGAGGTCGCCGTCGAGCAGCGCTTGCGTGCCGCCCGCGATCTGCTCGGTGGTGAGCGCGGCGAGGCGGATCACGTCGACGCGAAGGTCGTCGAGCTGCTCGTGGAACGCCTTGCGCGCATCGGTGGATGCGTCGCTCTCGGGGATGGGTGTGGTGGTCACGATGTCTCCCGGCTGTTCGAGTCGCTCCAGTTTGCCCTCTGTTTCGGGTTTTCCGTCCCGGTCGGCTGCGATACCCCTTGATCTTCCCTTCTCGTTCACCGGCGCGCTACGTCGAGGCAACACGGTCGAAACAGGGCGTGCCTACCGTGGTGCTCGTACCGATTCGACCCGCTGCGTTCCTGGTATCCCCCCACCAGGACAGGCGGTCGGATCGGCAGGCGGAGTCCTCGATCGGGCTAGTGCGTGGCCCTGAGGGCGACGGCGGAGCGTGTGGGGCCGGGGAATCCCCCCTTCCCGTGCCCCACACCCTCCGCGCCTCACTCACTTCTCACGCCACTCGTCGGCCGACGCACTCCGCGATCGCGAGCAGTGTCACCGGCGTGTGCCGGTCACCACGAACGGCACCCAGCCGGCGATGGTCACCGCGTGGTCGCCGGCGCGTTCGTAGTGGCGAGCCACGAGCGCGAGCTGCACCGCCTGCACGACGGAGGTGTCGTCGGCGGGCGCGTGGGCAACGCGGTCGTCGGGTCGCCGCGCCAACGGGTGCGCGGGTGCGAGCGCATGCCGCAGGAGCGCGTCGTGCATCGCGTCGAGGGCGTCGTCCATGTCGGCCAGCGCGGCTGCTGATGCGGCGTCGCGGTCGACGAACGCGTTCACGGCCACCCGGATCTGCACCGTCGCCTGGCGCCCGATCCGATCGAGGAGCCCCGACACGGGGGGCTCGACCTGGTGCGGGAAGAGCCGCCACGCGGTGCGCGCCACGTTGACCATCAGGTCGGCAGTGCGCTCGAGCTCGTGCGCCACCCGCAGGGTGGTGGCGACGAACCGCAGCTCCTGGTCGAAGAGCCCGGTGCCGAGGAGGCGGAGGCACTCGTCTTCGATCGCGTGGCGTTGCGCGTCGACGGCGTCGTCGTCGGCGATGACCCGATCGGCCTCCACGAGGTCGCCGGCGGTGAGTGCAGCGGTCGCCGCCACGATCGCGCCGCTCGCCAGCGCACCGAGGCGCACGACCTCGATGCCGACGTCGCCGATGCGGGCCTGCACGGCCTCGTGGGTCTGGGTCACCTCCGCATCTTCCCCGGGCCGGTCGCCGGTTCGGAGGACCCGACATGACTGTTTCCCCGTTGTTCACCTTCCCGCCACGACGTGGCCAGTGCCTGGCTAACCCTCTTCCGTACGCTCCGCGCGTCGACATCCAACGTTCCAGGAGGAACATCCACATGCGTGGTTCGCTCGTTCGCCGCTGCGGCATCCTGCTCGCAGCGCTCGCGCTGCCGGTCCTGTTCATCGGCACCGCTTCTGCGGCCAGCTCCAGTGCGAAGCTCTCGTCGGCGACGCTCAACGGGAGCGGCTCGTCGTTCCAGTACGGCTTCAACCAGGTCGTGATCGGCGGCTTCAAGCAGCAGCAGAAGGCGGTGACGATCAACTACCAGCCGACCGGCTCCGGTGCCGGTCGCACCGACTTCCTCAACAAGGTGACCGACTTCGGCGGCACCGACGCCCCGTACAAGTCGACCGACCCGCAGCCGCCGGCACCGTTCTTCTACTTCCCGACGGTCGTGGCGCCGATCACCGTGTCGTACAACGCGCCCGGCGTGAGCAACCTCAACCTGTCGGCCGACACGATCGCGAAGATCTTCCAGGCCCAGATCACCACCTGGGACGACGCGGCGATCAAGGCCGAGAACCCCAAGGCCAAGCTCCCCAGCACGACGATCACCGTGGTGCACCGCTCCGACTCGTCCGGCACCACCGCCAACTTCACCAACTTCCTGGTGAAGGCGTCGCCGTCGGTGTGGACGCTCGGTACCGGCTCGACGGTGTCGTGGCCGGCGAGCACGCAAGGCGGAGCGCAGAACACGGGTGTTGCCAACCTGGTGAAGAACACCGATGGTGCGATCGGCTACGTCGACTTCTCGGATGCGACGGCCAGCGACCTCACCTTCGCATCGATCAAGAACTCGACGGGCAAGTTCATCAAGCCCTCGATCGCGAGCGCCAGTGCGGCCGCGAACGGCGCGTCGATCAACGCCGACCTGACGTACGACCCGATCAACTCGGACGGTGCGACGGCGTACCCGATCACCTCGCCGACCTGGATCATGGTGTACCAGACGCAGTCCGACGCGGCGAAGGGGAACGCCATCAAGGGGTTCCTGAACTACATCTACGGCGACGGCCAGAAGCTGGCGTCGTCGGTCGACTACGCGCCGCTGCCGAAGGGGCTCCTGAAGCAGGCGAAGGCGCAAGTCAACAAGATCGTCGTCCCCGCGACCTGACGTTCGAGCGACAGCTCCACGGGGCGGGCTTCCCCCTCTCCCGCTCCGTGGAGTTCGCTCTCTCCAACCCGTAGAGTCCGGACCCTCCATGGCTGTGATCGCCCCGCCCCGCGAGCAGGAACCGCGCGTCCCGCCGCCGGGCCTGGGTCAGGGGACTCGTCCGCCCGGCGTCGTCACCGACCGCCTGTTCAAGTGGGTCGCGCTCGTCAGCGGGCTCCTGGTGCTCGTCATCCTGGGGCTGATCGCCGTCACGATGACGAAAGAGGCCTGGCCGTGGTTCAGCGCCGAGGGCCTGAACATCTTCTCCACGACGTGGGATCCGGCGAAGGGCGAGTTCGGCGCCGGAGCCATGATCTACGGCACCTTCCTCGTCGGGATCATCGCGCTCGTGATCGCGGTCCCGGTGAGCATCGGAATCGCGCTGTTCGTGACCGAGATCGCGCCCCGACCACTGCGGAAGCCGATCGTGTACACCGTCGACCTGTTGGCGGCGATCCCGTCGGTCGTCTACGGGTTGTGGGCCCTCGCGGTGCTCACCCAGCCGCTCGCGGACCTGTACTCGAACATCTCCTCGGCAACGGAGGGCATCCCCATCCTCGACACGTTGTTCGCCGAGCCGAGCCCCACGGGTCTGAGCTTCATGACCGCCGGGATCATCGTCGCGATCATGATCGTGCCGATCATCACCTCGATCACCCGCGAGGTGTATGCGACCACGCCGTCGTCGCTGAAGGAAGCGGCGTACGGTCTCGGGGCCACCCGGTGGGAGATGATCCGCGGCTCGGTGTTCCCGCACAGCCGCGGGGGTGTGGTGTCGGCGGTGATGATCGGTCTCGGACGCGCGATCGGCGAGACCATCGCGGTCGCGTTGCTCATCGGGAGCTCCCAGCGCGTGAGCGCCCACATCCTCGGCCCGGGCGACAGCCTGGCCAGCATCATCGCGAACCAGTTCAACGAGGCGACGGGGGAGCAACGGGCGGCCCTCATCGGGATGGGCGTCGTGCTCTTCGTGCTCACCGTCGTCGTCGGCGTGCTCGCTCGCAGCGTGGTCGCGCGCTTCGACCGTCGGACCGGAGCGACGTTGTGAGCGCGTCGGCAACGGTGCTCGCGGGCGGCTCGCGGCTCACGCCGGGTCCGCGCTCGCGGCGTCGCCGCATCAGCAACGCCCTCGCGAGCTTCCTGATCTTCCTCACCTTCGTCGTGGCGATCGTGCCGCTCGTGTTCCTCGTCGTGTACGTGGTCCAGCGGGGGATGGAGGTCTTCGGCTGGGCGTTCCTCACCGAGAACCCTCCCTTCAGCGAGCGTCTCGACGGTGGCGGCATGGCGCCGGCCGTGGTCGGCACGTTGCTCATCACGGGCGCGGCCGCGCTCATGGCGATCCCCCTCGGTGTGCTCGGCGGGATCTACCTCAACGAGTACGGCGGCAAGAGCGTGCTCGCACGGGTGATCCGGTTCCTCGCCGAGGTCATGACCGGTGTCCCGTCGATCGTGATGGGCATCTTCATCTACACGCTCGTCGTGTTGAACACCAAGGAGCTGAACGGGCTCGCCGGCGCGCTCGCGCTCGCGTGCCTGATGCTGCCGATCGTCATCCGCACCACCGACCAGATGCTCGCACTGGTGCCGCGCGAGCTCCGCGAGGGAAGTCAGGCGCTCGGGAGTCGCCGGGTCCGGACCATCCGCACGGTGGTGTTGCCGAGCGCCGCGCCCGGGATCGTGAGCGGCGCGCTCCTCGCGGTCGCGCGCGCCGCGGGCGAGACCGCCCCGCTGCTGTTCGTGATCGGCATCACGTCGGAACCCAACACGAGCCTCACGAACGGCCCGAACACCGCCCTGTCGGTGCAGATCTTCTTCAACGCGACCCGGCCGTTCGCGCCGGCGCAGGATCGGGCATGGGGTGCCGCGCTCACCCTCATCCTGATCGTGTTCGTGGTCACCATCCTCGCCCGCCTGGTGACCGCCTTCTTCGCCCGCCGGCAGGCGGCATGACCACGCCCGGGAGAGACATGGAAACCACCGTCGACCTGCCCACTACTGTCGCTCCCGTGGTGACGTTGCCCGACGACACCGGCGCGCCGCACGGTGGGCCCGACGGCATCCACGTCGTCGTCCCCCACCACGGCGACGAAGGCACCGACGAGGTGCCCGAGGAGCAGCGCCAGATCGTCTTCGAACTGCGCGGGCTCGAGGTGCACTACAGCGGGGCGCTCGCGGTCCACGACGTCGGCCTCGACATCGCGGCCAACGAGATCACCGCCTTCATCGGACCGTCGGGATGTGGCAAGACGACGGTGCTCCGCACGTTGAACCGCATGCACGACCTCACGCCCGGTGCCGTCGTCGCCGGATCGGTCCGGTACCACGGCGAAGACCTCTACGGATCGAAGGTCGACTCGGCGGAGGTGAGGCGGCGGATCGGCATGGTGTTCCAGAAGCCGAACCCGTTCCCGAAGACGATCTTCGACAACGTCGCGTACGGCGCGAAGCTCAACGGGCGGAAGCGCTCGGAGATGCACGACATCGTCGAGCACGCGCTCACCCGCGCCGCACTCTGGGACGAGGTGAAGGACAAGCTGAAGCGCAGCGGGTTGTCGTTGTCGGGCGGACAGCAGCAACGGCTCTGCATCGCACGCGCGCTCGCGGTCGAGCCCGACGTGGTGCTCATGGACGAGCCGTGCTCCGCGCTCGACCCCATCGCAACGGCCCGCATCGAAGACCTGATGGAGGAGCTCAAGCGCGAGTTCACCATCGTGATCGTCACGCACAACATGCAACAAGCCGCTCGCGTGTCGGACCGCACCGCCTTCTTCACCGCCGAGGTCGATGACCACGGCCGGCGGGTCGGTCGCCTGGTCGAGTACGACGTGACCGAGAAGCTGTTCACCGCGCCGAGCGATGCCCGCACCGAGGGGTACATCACAGGCCGGTTCGGCTGACGAGCATGGCGCCTGCAGCATCGCCGCCGTGCTGCACTGGTCACGGCACCGAGCAGAGAGGAACCGCATGAGCCCGTCGCGCCGCGAGCAGGTGTCGGTGGCTGCGCTCGAGCAGGCGTTGGCGGAGGCGGTCGACGACGTCGCGATCCTCGAAGAGCAGCGCAGCCGGTTGGCGGCCGCGCTCAGCGAGATCGTCGACGGTGTGATCGTGGTCGACGTCGACGGCGACGAGGTGTTCCGGAACACCGCAGCGGAGCGCTACCGCGACGCGCGGCACTCCGACGCGGTCGCCGCCTCCGAGATCGAGCGCCTGCTGCGGAGCGCGTGCGCGGGCGAGGCGGTCACGCACGAGCTGCAGCTGTTCGGCCCTCCGCGCGTCGTGCTCCAACTGCGCGCGTTCCCCCTCTTCGACGGCGAGTCGTTGCTCGGCGCGGCCGCGTTCGTGCAGGACATCTCGGAGCTCCACCGCATCGAGAGCGTCCGGCGCGACTTCGTGGCCAACGTGAGCCACGAGCTCAAGACACCGATCGGTGCACTCGAGCTGCTCGCAGAGACGCTGGCGGCGGAGACGGACCCCGCGGTGACGCGACCATTGGCGGAGCGCCTCGTGAAGGAAGCGGAGCGGTTGGGCCGCATCGTCGACGACCTGATGGACCTCAGCCTCATCGAGATCCAGGAGTCGCCCAACCGCGACCCGGTCC
>DASUMF010000022.1:0-6508 GCA_036277835.1 Acidimicrobiia bacterium | reverse complement strand
GGAGAAGTTGTTGTTCCACGGCTTCACCTGGCCGTAGTCCGGGAAGTTGAACCAGGCCGTCTCCACGATCGACTGCGCGAACGCGATGTCGCCGCGCACGTTGTACCGGTTCCCCTCGCTCACGAAGAGCGCGGCGAGCTGGTCGATCGCGATGTTGCTCGCTCGGTACGGCAGCGTCGACGGCGCGTTCGCGCGGTACCAATTGACGAGCTCTGCCCCGCTCAGGCGCGACTGGCCCATCACCGGGACGCCGGGCGAGCCGGGCGAGCCGTCGGACGCGCAGCCCGCGGCGACGAACGCCAGCACCAGCAGTGCCGCGAGGGAGGATCGGGCGCGTCGTCGCATCGGAGTGGTCATCGGAAGGGAGTCGGACCGTCTTGAACGGACACGCGCCGCGCGCACGGTCGTGTGCGTGCCGCGCGGACCGCGTGGGGTGGCCCGGACCCGGGCAATGCTATGAGAACGCATCTCGACCCGCGGGTACCCTCGGCCCCGATGATCGACGTGATCGACTATCGCGCCGGAAATGCGCCGAGTGTCCAGTACGCGCTGGAGCATCTCGGCATCCGGAGCCGGCTCGTCGACACACCCGACGCCGTCGCATCGTCCGAGCGATTGATCCTTCCCGGTGTCGGCGCCGCGCGCGCCACCCTTGCGTCGCTCGACGAGCAGGGTCTGGCCGCACCGCTCGCGGCGCGGGTCGACGCCGGCGTCCCGTTCCTCGGCATCTGCATCGGGATGCAGGTGCTCTTCGATCACAGCGAGGAAGGCGACACGCCGTGTCTCGGCTGGGTGCCCGGCGCGGTCCGACGGTTTCCCGACGACCGGCGGGTCCCGCAGATCGGTTGGAACGAGGTTCGCTTCACCCGCGCGCACGCCGTCACCCGTGAGCTGCCGGCGAGCGGCCACTTCTACTTCGTGAACTCGTACTACTGCACGCCGGCCACCGAGGCCGACGCGTTGGGGGTCACCGAGTACGGGTTCGAGTTCTGCTCGGTGGTCGCGCGCGACAACGTCGTGGCCACGCAGTTCCACGCCGAGAAGAGCGGGGCGCTCGGGCTCGCACTGCTGCGCGGCTTCGCCGACTGGGACCCGTCGTGTTGACCAAGCGGCTCATCGCGTGCTTCGACGTCGTCGCCGGGCGGGTCACGAAGGCGCAGCAGTTCCAGGACAACATCGACGTCGCGCCCGCCGAGGATCTCGCCGCACAGCTCTACGCCGACCAGATCGACGAGATCGTCTTCTACGACATCAAGGCCAGCGCGGAGAAGCGGCCGATCGACCTCGACACGGTGCGGCGCGTCGCTCATCACGTCTTCGTGCCGTTCACCGTCGGCGGCGGGATCCGCTCGGTCGACGACATGTTCGCGGTGTTGAAGGCCGGCGCGGAGAAGATCTCGGTCGATTCGATGGCCGTGCGCGACCCGGAGATCCTGCGCCACGGCGCCGAAGCCTTTGGTCGCCAGTGCGTCGTGCTCAGCACCCAGGTGAAGCACGTCGGCGTGCAGCCCGGGATCCCGAGCGGCTACGAGGTGTTCATCGACGGCGCGCGCCTCGCCACCGGGATGGACGCGATCGACTGGGTGCGGCGCGGCGAGGAGCTCGGTGCGGGTGAGATCGTCGTGAACAGCATCGATCGCGACGGCACCGCGTCGGGGTACGACCTCGACGTCACCCGGGCAGTGGCCGACGCGGTGAACGTCCCGGTGATCGCGTCGGGTGGTGCGGGGACCGTCGAGCACATCGCCGACGGGCTCACCGCGGGCGGCGCGTCCGCGGCGATCATCAGCTCGATCCTCTACTCGCCGCGCCTCGAGCGCAACGTCGGCGTGCAGGAGCTCAAGGACGGCCTCGCCGAGCTCGGGGTGCCGATGCGCCCCTACCTCTGAGCGCAGACAGGCGGCTCAGCGCCAAACTGGCGTCACCTCACCAGCGATGTGATGGTCAGACGACGCCGGTTGCCCGCTGGGGTGTGGTGACACCGGTGCCGGTCTGCCAGTCCTCGACGGGCGCGTCGGACCAGAGCCGATCGAGGTCGTAGTAGTCGCGGGTCTCGGCGAGGAACACGTGCACGATCACGTCGCCGAAGTCCATCAGCACCCAGGTCGCGTCGTCGAGGCCCTCGACGGCACGGGGGCCTTCGCCGGACTCCGCCTTCATCGCCTCCTCGACCGCTTCGGCGATGGTGCGCACCTGCCGGGTGTTCGACGCGCTCGCGAGCACGAACCGCTCCGTGATCGAGATGATGTCGCCGACATCGAGGACGATGATCTCGGTGCCGAGCTTGGCGTCGGCAGCCCGGGCCGCGACGGCGGCTCGGATCGACGCGTCGGGTGCCGGCGAGGTCAACAGCCAGGCGCTCCGAAGGTCATCGAGAACCAGCATAGAGGCCACGGTCGCGAATGGCGCGCACGACGGCCGGGGGCACCATCCCGTCGACCGGGCGGCCGTCGGCGAGCCGGGCCCGGATGTCGGTCGACGAGACGTCGATGCGGGGCACCGGGACCCGCTCGACCTTCCAACCGTCGCCGGGCGGCTCGGCGTGCAGGTCGCCGCGCCGCTCCACCACGACGACCGTGGCGAGGTCGCGGGTCTCCTCCAGCCGGCGCCAGGTGCCCATGTTCGCCACCGCGTCGGCACCCAGGATCACGAAGAGATCCCGGTCCGGGCGCTGCAGCGACTCCAGGGTGTCGGCGGTGACCGAGGGCGCGTCGCGCTCCACCTCGATCGCGGACGCCTCGACGCCGTCGATCCCGTCCACCGCCATGGTGACGAGCTCGAGTCGATCGCGCGCCGACGCGACCACCGCGCCGCGCTTCTGCCACGGATCTCCGGCGACGACGAGCAGCACGCGGTCGAGACCGAGCGCGGCTCGCGTGTCGCACGCCACGACCAGGTGCGCGACGTGCACGGGATCGAACGTGCCGCCCAGCACACCGAGCCGCTCTCGCCCTGTCATGGGGCGGGATCCTACGCCGGTGTCATCTCTTCAAACGTACGAAACATTCCTGTCATCGGGCGCCGTACCATCGTGTGCATGAGCGAGAACGCCCACGTGCTGGTGCGCGTGTGGCTCCCGGATCGTCCCGGCGCGCTCGGTCTCGTTGCGTCCCGCATCGGTGCGGTCGACGGCGACATCGTCGGGATCGACGTGCTCGAACACGGCGACGGTGTCGCGGTCGACGAGTTCGCGGTCGTGTTGCGCGACGCTCGCGGCCTCGACCTCATGGTGCGCGAGATCGAGGAGGTCGACGGCGCGAGCGTCGAGGAGGTACGGGTCGTCGACCACTTCCCCGATCCGCGCCTCGACGCGCTCGAGTCGGCCCGTCGACTCTGCAGCGCCACGACGATCACGGCACTGCACGAGACGCTCGTCGCCGAGACGCGCGCCGAGTTCCTCGCCGACTGGAGCGCGCTGCTCACCATCGGGCACGTGCTCGCGTCGACCGGCGAACCCGTCCCCGACCCGTGCGTGCTCGAAGCGCTCGAAACGGGCACGGCGGCGTCGCCCATGGTCGCCGACGGCACGACCGGGCCCGACGATCTCGCGGTCGCGACCCTCGTGTCACACGAGGCGACGTTGTTGGTCGGACGCGAGGGGCACCCGTTCCGTCGCCGCGAACGCGGCCAGCTCATGGCCCTCGCGGGGATCGCCGACCGCACCTGGACGATGCTCGACCGATAGCGTCCCGCGCATGCCGGTCGCGGTCGTGGTGTTCACCCGTGACCTGCGCGTCTCCGACCATCCGGCGCTCGCCGCGGCCGCGTCCGACGCCGACCGCGTGCTGCCGCTCTTCGTGCTCGACGACGCGCTCCTCGCCGGGCGCGCCAACCGCGCGAACCGCACCGGCTTCCTGCTCGAGTCGCTCGCCGACCTGGACCGGTCGCTGCGTTCGCTGGGCAGCGGGCTCGTCGTGCGACGCGGCGAGTGGACGACGACGGTCACCCGCGTCGCACAGGAGGTGGGCGCAAAGGCCATACACCTCAGTCGTGACACCACCCCGTACGCGCAGCGGCGCGGCGCGAGGTTGCGCACCGCAGCCGCGGCCGCTGGTCTCGCCGTGCTGGAGCACGACGGATCGACCATCGTGGCCCCCGGCGCGCTCGCCCCGGCGGGCGGTGATCACTACCGCGTGTTCACGCCGTACTTCCGGTCCTGGCTCGCCGCGCCGCGGCGCACGATCGCCGAGGCACCGCAGCGCATCAGGCTTCCCGAGGGCATCACCCCGGGGCCGCTCCCGGAGCTTGCCGACCTCGTGTCGGGCGCGCGCAGCCCGTCGGTCGTGCCGGGCGGTGCCACCGCAGCACGACGGCGCCTCGACGCGTGGATCGCCGACGGGGTCACCGCGTACGGCGATCGTCACGACGACCTCCCCGGCGACGCGACCTCGCGGCTGAGCCCATACCTGCACTTCGGCTGCGTCTCTCCGGTGGAGGTGCTCGACGCCGCGGGCACACAGGCCGGCGCCGAGCCGTTCGTGCGCCAGCTCTGCTGGCGCGACTTCTTCGCGCAGATCCTCGCCGCGCGACCCGATGCCGCGTGGTCCGACTATCGCCCCCACGGCGTGCCGTGGCGCGACGACCCGCACGCGTTCGAAGCCTGGCAGCAGGGCCGCACCGGCTATCCGGTCGTCGACGCCGCGATGCGCCAACTCGCGCTCGAGGGGTTCGTGCACAACCGGGCGCGCATGATCGTGGCGTCGTTCCTCACCAAGGATCTCCACCTCGACTGGCGCACCGGCGCCCACCACTTCCTCGACTGGCTGGTCGACGGCGACATCGCCAGCAACAACCTCAACTGGCAGTGGGTCGCCGGCACGGGCACCGACACGAACCCGCACCGGATCTTCAACCCGACCGTGCAGGGCAAGCGCTTCGACCCCGACGGCGAGTACGTGCGGCGCTACGTGCCCGAGCTGGCCGCGCTACGCGGCGCGGCGACGCACGATCCCGACACCGCAGTGCGACGCGCGTACGGATACCCGGATCCGATCGTCGACCACCACGCGGCGATCACCGAGTACCGCGCTGCGCTCGGCGCCCGACTCGACGCCTGAGGTCGGCGTCAGCCCTCTTCGGCGACGGTGGTGACGAACTGGTTGAGCTGGCGCAGGTTGCGGCACTCGAACGTGCCGTCGCAGAACTTCGCGTACTCAGAGACGATCGAGTCGCCGGTGTCCCAGTAGCCGTTGGGCTCGGGGTCGAGCCAGTACACGTGCCGGGCGCGCTTCGCCATCTCCTCGACGACCCACGCCTGCGATGCGTGGTAGTTGTTGCGCGCGTCACCGAGCAGGATGATCGACGTCTTGGGCGTGATCTCGGTGTAGTGACGGTTGTAGAAGGTCTCGAAGGCGTGGCCGTAGTCGGAGTGGCCGTCGACCCAGATCACGTCGGCCTCCGTGTTCACGCGGTGCACCGCCTCGAGCACGTCTTCGGACTCGATGAAGTACCGCGTGACCTCGTCGATGCCGTCGATGAACACCCACGAGCGGACCTTCGAGAACTGGTTGGCCATCGCGTACACGAACATCAGCGTGAAGCGCGCGAAGCTCGCCACCGACCCAGAGATGTCGGCGATCACCATCACCTCGGGCTTCGACGGGTGTGGGTTGCGGAACTTGGGCTCCGCGGGAACGCCGCCGTACGAGAGCGACGCGCGCACGGTGCGGCGGAAGTCGAGGTGACCGCGGTTCCGACGGCGACGGCGCTGCGCGAGGCGCGCGGCCAGCGCGCGCGTGAGCGGGTAGACCGCCTGTTGCAGCGTCATCATCTCGTCGCGCGACGCGTGCATGAACTCGATGTCCTCGGGCAGCGGCTTGCGCAGCGTGCGCGCCATCGCCTCGACACCCCGATCGGCGACGAGCGCGCGCCGGATCTCCTCCTCGATGAGGTCGCGCAGGACCTTCAGGCGCGCCTCGAACTCCTCGCGCGCGAGCCGGTCGGCCAGCTCGCCCTCCTGCACCTCGCCGCGTGCCTTGGCCTCGCCCATGAGGCGCGCCGCGAGGTCGTCGAGGTCGAGCTGTCGCAACGTGCGGTAGAGGTAGTAGGTGCCGCCGACCGGTCGGCCGGGCTCCATGCCCGCGTACTGGCGCACCGCGACGCTCGCGAGCCGGCGGAGCGCGTCCTGGTCCATGTTGCGCAGCGCGTTCACGAGCATGGCGGCCATCTCTTCGCGCGTGAGGCCCTCACCTCCGCCCTCGCCCGCGCCCTGCCCGGCCTCGCCGTCGACACCGGGCTGGCCGTCGTCGTCACCCTCGGCGTCGCGCGCACCGAGCTCGTCGAGCTCGTCGATCCCCTGGCTGAACAGCGAGAAGTAGACGTCGAACACGGTGTCGAACGACGCCCGGTGGCGATGGTGCTTCACCAGCGTGGCGGCGAGCGTGCCGCGGAACACCTCGCGGTCGTCGAGCTCGATGTGCTCGACCGCGCGCATCGCATCGAGGTTCTCGGTCATCGACACGGGCAGCCCCGCCGCACGGAGCTCGTGCACGAACCCTTGCATCAGGTC
>DASUMF010000021.1:0-2711 GCA_036277835.1 Acidimicrobiia bacterium | reverse complement strand
GCTTCTCGACGAGGGCCGCGACCCCTTCGGCGAAGTCGGGGTTGTCGGGGCTGTTCAGGGCGCGCATGTCGTGCAACCACTGTTCGTTGGCCTCGGTGTACCCGCGGCTCAGGTCGCCCCAGACCTGCCGGCGGATCGTCGCCATCGAGCGCGGCGACGAGCCGGTGGCGAGCATCCGCGCGTACTCCTGCGCGTCGGCGAGCACGGTGTCGGGCTCGCACACGCGGCTGACCAGGCCCATGGCGCGCGCCTCGTCGGCCTCGAGCCGCCGCGCCGACAGCAGGAGATCGAGCGCGTGCTCCACCCCGATGAGGCGAGGCAGGATCCACGCCAGCCCGTACTCGGCGGGCACGCCGAGCTTGGCGTACGCGGTCGAGATGCGCGCGCCGCGCGCCATGAACCGGATGTCGCACACGACCGCCTGCACGAGGCCGATGCCGGCGCACGCGCCGTTGATCGCGGCGATCATCGGCTTCGGGATCGTGAGCGCGTAGTGCTGCGAGCGGCGCCCTTCGAGCACGAGCCCGGTGGGCCCGGCGGCCTGCTCGAGCCGCTGCGAGTCGAGGCCGGGGCAGAACGAGCGCCCCGCGCCGGTGAGCACGATGGCGCGCACGTCGTCGTCGGCGGCCGCGCGATCGAGGAGCGCGAAGTACTCGCGCTCCATGTCGGGGTTCCACGCGTTGTTGCGGGCGTTGTTGAGGGTCAGGGTGCAGACGCGCGCCGCGACCTCGTAGCCGACCTGCGACTCGCTCATGCTCGCCGCTCGTCCGACGCGACGGCACGCAGCGCCGGCCCGCCGAGCGCTTCCACCGCGCCCGGGGTGATGATGTGCCCGCTCCACTCCGGCGGTTGCGCGGCGAGCCACTCGATCTGGCGGCCGACGGTCTCGGGCTCCACGACCTCGGTGACCGTGCCGCCGAGAGTCGCGACGTCGGCGCCCTGCGTGTCGTGCACGAACTGCCAGCCTTCGGTGGCGACGAGCACGTCGATGTGGAGGACGTTGAAGGAGACGCCGCGCCCGCCGAGCTCGAGGTGCAGGTAGTCGTTCAGGCGTTCCATCGCCTGCTTGCTCACGGAGTAGAGCGCGAGCCCGGGCGCCAACGCCGCGGCGGACGACGAGCTGACGTTGATCACGCGGCCCTGGCCGCGCTCGAGCATGCCGGGAACGAAGCCCTGCACCAGCTCGAGCGGCGTCGCGACCTGTGCCCGCATCGCCTTGTCCCACCGGGCGGGCGGGACCTCCAGGACCGGTCCGTTCGAGGTGTACGCGGCGTTGTTCACCAGCACGTCGCAGCGGCCGTACCAGTCGAGCGTCGACGTGACGATCTGCTGCGCCTGCTCCGCCTTGGTCACGTCGGCCTGGACGAACCGCGCGTCGATCCCCTCGTCCGCGAGCTCGGCCGCGACGCTGTCGAGCGTGCCCGGCAACACGGGGTTGGGGGAGTCGGCCCGCGCCCGTCCCACCAGCACGATGCTGGCACCGGCCCGCCCGAGCGCGATCGCGGCCTGCTTGCCGATGCCGCGGGTCGCGCCGGTCACCACCGCGACCGATCCGGCGAGATCGAAGGGCATCGCGGGAGTCTGCCATGGATGCCATGATGACGCGATGGCGGAACGACGATTGCACCTCGAACCGGACACGACGGCGCTCGTCTTGATCGAGTGCCAGGGAGGCGTGGTCGGCGCGCAGTCGATGTTGCCCGAGCTCGCCGCGGCCGCCGGTCCCGCGCTCGAGGTGATCAGCATCCTTGCGGCGCGAGCGCGCGAAGTGGGCGTCCTGGTCGTGCACCTCACCTATGTGCCGATCGCCGGGAACCGGTCGTCGAACCGCAAGCCGCCGTTGTTCGCGGCGATCAACCACAACATGGACACCTGGGCACCGAACGAGCCCGAGACCACGGTCGTGCCGGAGATCGGCGTGGGCCCGAACGATCTGGTGCTGGAGCGCCACCAGGGTCTCTCGCCCACGTACGGCACCGAGACGTACAAGATCCTGCGCAACCTCGGGATGACCACGCTGCTCGTCGGTGGCGTGTCCACCAACGTCGCCATCCCCACCGCGTCGGCGGAGGCGGTCGACGAGGGGTTCTCCGTCGTGATCGCGCGCGACGCGACCGTCGGCACGCCCGCCGAGCACCACGAGTCGATGCTGCGCCACACGTTGCCGTTCATCGCCACCATGACGAGCTCGGAGAAGGTTCTGCACGAGTGGGCCGAGCACGCGGGATGAGCAACGGCATGTTGGACGAGTGGGCCGGCCTCTCGGGCAAGGTGGCGGTCATCACGGGCGGTGCAGGCGGCCTCGGGCGCGCGTGCACGACCGCGCTGGCACGCGCAGGGATGTCGGTGGCGGTGTGCGACCGCGACCCCGACGCCGTCGATGCCGCGACGGCGATCCTCGACGAGATGGGTGTCGCCTCCTACCTCGAGGCCTTCGACGTGCGCGACTCCGACGCGCTCACCGCGTTCTTCGATGTGGTCGACGAGCGCTTCGACGCGCTCGACGTGCTCGTCACCATCCCCGGCGGCGGGTTCCGCAAGCCGCTGATCGACATGACCCCGAACGGCACGAACGCGGTCATCAACCTCAACTTCGTCGCCGTGCTCGAGGCGTGCCAGCACGCGGCGCGCCGCATGATCGCCCGAGGCACTCGCGGCAGCATCGTCAACATGTCGACGATCGAGGCTCACCGAGCGATGCCCGACATGGG
>DASUMF010000020.1:0-8102 GCA_036277835.1 Acidimicrobiia bacterium | reverse complement strand
TGCGGAAGAGCAGCTCCTTGGCCTTGCGCGCGCCGAACTCCCACGTGTGGGCCATGTACTCCACGCCAGCCAGGCCCATTCGAGCGGTGGGGTCGGAGAACTCGGCGTTGTCGGCCGCGATGATGAGGTCGCAGGGCCAGCACAGCATGAGGCCCGCCGCGACGCACTTGCCCTGCACCGCGGCGATCGACGGCTTGGGGATGTTGCGCCACGCGAGCGAGTAGCCGAGGAAGTACTCGGCTTCGTTGGTGTAGGTGTCGACCATCGTGTACGGCCGCGGCGGCGCGTCGCCCGCCTTGGCATCGTCCCGAGGCGGCGCGCCACCGAGGTCGTGGCCGGCCGAGAAGTGGCGGCCGTTGGCCTGGAGGAGCACCACGTTCACGTCATCGTCGGCGACCGCGCGCTCGAAGCTGTCGTTGAGCTCCACCAGCAGGGGTCGGTGTTGCGCGTTCGCCTTCTCGGGCCGGTCGAGGGTGATCACCCCGACGTGGTCGATCACTTCGTACTGGATGAATTCCATGCGCTTCCCCGTGATCCGGCCGCCGCGCGGACGCGGCGGGTGCGTAGGGATGACGGTACCGCGAACCAGTGACGACGGGCATCGTGGGCCTCCGTGCCGCGGTGCCTCGCCCGGTGGGCCAGACTGGTGGCACCGCACGGCGCGGGCCTGGGGTCGGGCACCCCGGAGGTGTTCTCGGATGGGCAACGAGTTGCACGGGGTCCTCGACGCTGCGCAGTCCGGCGCGGGCTGGGCGCTCGAGACGCTCTACCGCCACCTCGCGCCTGCGGTCGCGGGCTACCTCCGCGTGCAGGGTGCCCACGAGCCCGACGATCTCACCAACGAGGTGTTCGTGCGCGTGTTCCGCGACGTGGCGTCGTTCACCGGTTCGGACGCGCAGTTCCGGTCGTGGGTGTTCTCGATCGCCCATGCCCGCCTCATCGACGATCGCCGCCGGCGGGCGCGGCGGGCCCGACTCACGATCGTCGAGATCGACGAGGTCGAGCCACCCGCGACCGACGACGTCGAGCGCGACGTGCTCCACGCGCTGGCGGAGGACCGGGTCCGCGACCTGTGCACACGCGTCGCGCCCGACCAGCGCGACGTGCTGCTGCTGCGCCTCGTCGGTGACCTGTCCCTCGAGCAGACCGCGGCGGTGCTCGCGAAGACCGTCGGTGCCGTCAAGGCGTTGCAGCGCCGGGGCCTGGCGGCGATCAAGCGGGAGCTCGAGCGAGAGGGTGTATCCCTGTGAGCGGCTTCGGCGGTTACGAACCCGAGATGTCTCGACCGCCGCTGCTCGACGACGAGCTCTGTGAGATCGTCCTTGCCGGTACCGGCCCGGTGCCCCACGGTCTCTGGGGCCTCGCCGCCTTCGCCGAGGACGCGCGCGAGCTGCGCGCGAGCCCGGCGCCGGTGCCCGACGCGGTGCTGCGCGCGATGTTCGACGCGCCCGCGAGGCCGCGCGTCGTCGGGTCGGGGCGGATCCGTCAGCGTGCGAGCGCGGGTGCCCGCGTGGCGGTCGGCGTGAGCGCGGCCTTCATGGCCCTCACCGGCGCCGCTGCCGCGGGCGTGCTGCCCAGCCCCGCACAGCACGCGGTCGCCACGGTGGTGAATTCGGTGAGCCCGTTCCCGGATCTCCCCGACACGTCGTCGCACGACGCGGTCGTCACCTCGGGCACCAGCAGCGGCACGTCGCCCGGGACCACGACCGGGTCGCACCCCGGCGCCAGCCGGTCGCCCGAGCCGTCGTCGCTGTCGTCGCCGTCGTCGCCGGCCGCCGCGACCGCGGCGGTGGCCGCGATCGCCGATCCCGCGCCGAGCGCGACGGCCTCCGAGAACCCGCCTGAGTGGGCACCCCCGAGCGGCGTCGTGGACCCGCCGGGCCAGTCCGGTGACACGGGTCAGGACCGCGCCGCGATCACCCCCGCAGGCGAGCGCGGCAACAGTGATCCTCCCGGCAAGGCCAAGGGTCACGACAAGAGCTGAGCCGCGCGGCCGGGTCGCCACCCGACCCGACCACCGCTGGTTGCCGGTCCGTCAGCGTGAGCCGTACCGTGACGCACCCCGCCGGCGTGTGCGGGCGACGGAGCGTCTCGGTGGTGCAACTGGTGCAAGTGGTGCAGCGGTGAAGCGGTGAAGCGGTGAAGTTCGTCGGGCTCTCGGGCGTCATCGGCAGCGGCAAGTCGACGGTCGGCGCGCACCTCGCCAGTCGTGGCGCCGACGTGATCGACGTCGACGCCGTGTCGCGCGAGCTCCAGGAGCCGGGTGGTCCTCTGTACGCGTCGATCGTCGACCGGTGGGGCGAGCGCGTGCTGGATCCGGACGGCCGACTCGACCGTGCCGCGCTCGGCGAGATCGTGTTCCACGACCGGGCCCAGCTCGGCGAGCTCACCATGATGGCGGCGCCGCTCACCGAGGACGCGATCGTCGCGCGCGCATCCGAGTCGCTCGGGACCGATCGCGTCGTGGTGGTCGAGGCTGCCATGCACCTCGCGCGCGCCTACGGCATGGAGGGGCTCCTCTTGGTCGATCTCGACCCGGAAGTCGCGGTGACACGCCTCGTGGAGCATCGCGGGATGCGGGAGGACGACGCGCGTGCGCGGCTCGCGAGCCAACTCCCGCGCGACGTGCGCCTCGAGCACGCCGACTTCGTGATCGACAACGGCGGCACACCCGAGGACCTCGATGCCCGGGTCGGTGAGGCGTGGGCATGGATCACGACCCTTCCCGATGCCACTCCCGCGTCGCCGCGACGCATCGACACTGCATGACGAGCGCGAGGAGCAACGCATGACCACGTCACACGACTTCAGGATCGACGTGACCGAGGCGGCGGGCCTCGGTGAGCCGGTCGAGGTCGCGCTCACCGTCCACCTGCCCGAGGCAGCCGAACTGCGCGACCGGCCGATCGTCTGCTTCGCCAAGCCGGGCGGCGGCTACTCGCGCGGGTACTTCACCGTCGACCTCCCGGGTCCGGCGCGCGGGTCACAAGCCGACTGGCACGCCGACCGCGGCTGGGTGTTCGTGTCGGTCGACCACCTGGGCGTGGGCGACAGCACGGTCATCGCCGATCCCGAGCGCCTCGACTACACGACCGTCGCGGCGGGGAACCAGGCGGCGGAACAGGAGGTGCTCGACCGCCTGGCGCAGGGCACGCTGGTCGACGGCTTCCCTCCGGTCATGGATGCACTCCGCCTCGGCATCGGCCAGTCGATGGGTGGCTGCATGACGGTGATCCAGCAGGGGCGGTACCACTGCTACGACGGCATCGGGGTGCTCGGCTACAGCGCAGTGCACACGTCCGTGCAGCTGGGCGTCGGGCAACGGATGCCCGGCGCGTGGGTCCCGCGTGACGTGCGCGCGAGCAGCGGCATCGCGGTGATGCCGCCGATGGGTGCCGACCTCGCCGCGGTGTTCGCGCAGGCGTCGGCGGAGGGAGCACCGCCGCTGATGGGCTGGGGGTTCCACTACGACGACGTCGATTCCGAGATCGTCCGGGCCGACCTCGGCGAGTTCCCGACGCGCGAGGGGAACGTACCGCCGTGGGGTTCGGCAACGCTGCCGCAGTCGGTCGCGTCGTGGTGCATGGCACCGGGCGCGATCGCGCCCGAAGCGGCCGCCGTCGCGGCGCCCGTGCTCGTCGCGATGGGCGAGCGCGACGTCATCGCTGACCCCCGGGGCGAGCTGCGCGCGTACCAGTCGGCCTCGTCGGTCGACTTCTACGTGTGCCCGCGCATGGGACACATGCACAATTTCGCGGGGACGCGCGAGCTGTTCTGGCGTCGCATCGCGACGTGGTCCGCATGGGTCCAGGAGTTCAAGAGCGCGACGTCGGACTGAGCTCAGTCGAGTCGGCGTACTGCGTCACCGTCGAACTCGTACTCGACGCCCGGGTTGCGCAGACCGTCGTGCTCGCCGAGACGCACGACGCGCGCCCGGAGGTCGCCGCCGCCGATCTCGAGCCGTGCGACCGTGCCCAGCCGTGTCGACCACAGGTGCGGATGCACCGCGCTGCCGGCGTTGAGCTGCAGCACGCCGTCTCGGTAGTCGAGTCGCTCGCGGTGGGTGTGGCCGGTGATCATCACGTCGACGTCGCGACCGCCGAGGAAGCGCTCGCGCAGGTAGGCGATCGGTTCGTCCTCCGGCTCCATGTCGTGGACCATGCCGATGCGGAGACCGTCGACCGTGAGCCACTGTGCGTCGTCGAGCCGAGGGTCGACGAGGCCCGGGTCGTTGTTGCCGCGCGCGGCGAGCACGGGCGCGATCTCCTCCAGCTGGTCCAGCACCGAGAGGTTCGTGATGTCGCCGCCGTGGAGGATCAGCTCCACACCCGCGAACGCCTCGGCGACCTCCGGCCAGAGCTCGCGCACCGAGCCGGGCATGTGGGTGTCGGAGATCACGCCGATGTGCATGGTGCTCACGACTCCGTAGTATGTCGGAGAGACTGAAATCCGGCTTCTCACGCCGGAGCGCGAGGCCCGGGAGGCCCCACCATGAGCGACAAGATCTGGGCGAATTCAGGCGACTCCCACTACATGGAGCCGCCCGACCTCTACCAGCAGCTGCCCGAGCACCTGCGCGAGCTGCTGCCGAAGACCGAGCGCGACGAGGTGCGAGGCGTCGAGGTCATCACCGTCGACGGCCAGAGCTTCGAGCGGGCGATCCCGAAGCCGCGCACCATGGAACAGATGATGCGCAACATGGCGATGCCGGCCGCCGAGCACCTCGACGAGAGCGAGGGCGAGGCGCGGGCACCCGGCGCGATGGACCCCGTGAAGCGCCTGATCGACCTCGACCAGGAGGGCATCTGGGCCGAGGCGATCTACCCGTCGCTCGGCATCTGGACCTTCAACATCCGCACGCCAGAGCTGGTCAAGGTCGGTTGCCAGGTCTCGAACGACTTCTTCCTCGACTTCCAGAACTCGTCGCCGCGCTACGTGGTTGCCGCATCGATCCCGCTGCTCGACGTGAACGACACGGTCGCGGAGATCAAGCGCGCGGCGAACCTGGGCTTCAAGCTCGGGTTCTTCCCGGTGCGCCCGCCGATGGACCGACCGCAGTGGCAGCACGAGGAGTGGGACCCGGTGTGGGCCGCGCTCGAGGAGACCGGCATGGTCCTCGGCTTCCACATCGGCACCGAGCCCGTCGACCCCACGGGGCGCATCGGCATCTACTACCGCGGCCGCGGCGGCGCGGTGCTCAACTACGTGGAGACCACGTACGGCGGGCAACGCGCGGTCACGCAGATGATCGCGTCGGGCGCGCTCGACCGTCACCCCGACCTGCGCATCCTCGTGTCGGAGGGAGGCGCCACGTGGGGGCCGTTCCTCGCCGACCGGATGGACGAGGGCTACCGCCAGCACGGCGCCGCCGTCCGCCCGACGCTCAAGAAGCTCCCGAGCGAGTACCTGTACACGCAGGTGTACGCCTCGTTCCAGCACGACGCGTCGGCGGTGCAGGCCAACGCGGCGATGGGCTGGAAGAACGTGATGTTCGGGAGCGACTACCCGCACTACGAGGGCACCTACGGCCACACGCAGAAGACGCTCCACGAGCTCTTCGACGATGCGCCGCCCGAGGTCAGCCAGCGCATCCGGATCGGCGCGTTCGCGGAGTTGTTCCCGCACGTGCCGCCGGCACCGGAGAGCTGACCTGCACGTCTTCTTCGACGTCGACTACACGATCCTCGGCGGTCACGACCTCACGCTGCGCCCGCAGACGGTCGAGGTCTTCACGCGCCTGCGCGAGGACGGCCACGACGTGTACGTGTGGTCGGGCGAGGGCGAACGGTGGACCGTCGTGCGCACCCATGGGCTCGAGGAGCTCGTCAGCGGCGTGTACGGCAAGCCGTTGCACAACTACCGCGAGCGACTCGACGAGTTCAAGGTGCCGGTCGTCCCCGATTTCGTGATCGACGACTACCCGGGCATCGTGCGCTGCTTCGGGGGGATGTGCGTGCCGGAGTACCTCGGCGTCCCTCGTCACGGCGGCGCCGAGGACCGCGTGTTCGAAGACGTCTACGAGGCGATCGGGGTGTTGGCCGCCGGCGGCGTGCCCGACCACCCGCGCTACTACCCGGGCGAAGGCGACGGCCCCGCGATCCCGAAGCGCTAGTCGACTTCCTCGACCTTGAGGAACATCTCCTGCGCGAAGGTCGCGAGGTGCTGCCCGGCACGGTCGAAGATGGTGCCGAGCACGAGCCCGCGTGAGTCGCGCACCGTGAGCGGGCGCACGTCGCAGAAGAACCACTCGTCCGCGCGCGGCGCGCGGTGGAACCAGAGCGCGTGGTCGAGGCTGCCGAAGGTGCCCCCGCTCGGTGGGCCTTGCGACTCGGGCGCCGGTCGTTCGGGGCCGAGCCCTTCGGGCGGCGGCTCACCCCACACCGGGAACCCGATGGCCATCATGGCCGCGCCGCCCGCGCGCAGGTCCGAGGCGTAGAGCAGCGCGCAGCGGTGCACGTTCGCGTCGTCGGGGAGATCGCCGGTGATCCGCCCCCACCACCGGACCGCAGGTGGCGACGTGTCGACGGAGCGCATCTCGATCGCGGGATCCCAGCGGAACGCGTCGGGCGGTTCGACGATGTCGTCGGGATCGGGGATCCCGGCAGGCATCGCGTGGTCGAACTCGGCCCCGGGCTCGTCGAGGTGGAACGACGCGAGCATGGTGAAGATCACCTTGTCGAGCTGGCGCACCTCGACCCGGCGGTTCGAGTAGGTGCGTCCCGCGCGCGTGCGCTCCACGCGGATGTCGAGCGGCAGGGTCGACTGCCCGCGGCGCAGGAACGAGCAGTGCACCGAGTTCGCGCCGTGCGTGGGGTCGACCGTCTGTGCGGCCGCGAGCAGCGCCTGCCCCGCCACCTGGCCGCCGAAGATGTCCGGGCGCCCCTGACCCGACGTGGGCTGCGCGCGCCACTCGTCGACGCCGGTCGGTTCGAGGTCGAGGATCTCGGCCAGGTGCACGGGCGGAGGTTACGGGGCGCGCCCGCTCGGGAAGAACACGTGGAACATCGCGCGAGCACAGGAGGCTCGGTCATGGACACGTGGGTGTGGATCGTCATCGCGATCGCCGTTGTGATCGTGCTCGCCATCGTCGCCCTGTCGGCCTGGTCCCGATCCCGGCGGCGCGGACTGCACGACCGGTTCGGTCCCGAGTACGACCGTTCCGTGGAGTCGGGGGAGAGCCGGCGAGCTGCTGAGCGCGACCTGCGCGCCCGCGAAGCCGAGCACGACGAGCTCGAGCTCCACCCGCTGAGCGACGCCGCACGCGAGCGCTACGAGCACGAGTGGGTCGACCTGCAGTCCCGGTTCGTCGACCGCCCGCAGATCGCCGTCGCCGACGCCGACGACCTCGTCACCCAGGTGATGCGCGAGGTCGGGTACCCGGTCGACGATTTCGAGGCGAAGAGCCGGCTGGTGTCGGTGGATCACCCCGACGTGGTCGAGAACTACCGCGCCGGCCATGCCGTCTACGTGAAGACGGTCGAGGGCTCGGCCGACACCGAGGACCTGCGCCGGGCCGTCGTCAGCTACCGCGCCCTGTTCGAGGAGCTCGTGCGCGACGGCGCCGACAACAACTGAGCGTGCGGGGCTGCGGAGCTCGCCGCTAGGAGGTCGCGTCCAGGTCGAGGTAGCGCGCGAGGTTGTCGCGCATGATCGCCTTCACCTGCGCGTCGTCGAAGTTCTTCAGCTGGCCCATGTAGAGCATCGGGTCTGGAAGACCTTCGCCGTGGGGGAAGTCGGACCCGAACGTGATCGGCCCCACCCCCACTGCCTCGGCGATGCGGTCGACGTTCTCCTCGGGGAACGGCGCCACGAAGACGTGGTCCTTGAAGTACTCGCTCGGGCGACGCTCGAGCTTGCGGCCGAAGCTGGCGCGCCGGCCCATGAGGAACGCGTGGTCGAGCTTCCGCACGGTGTAGGGCACCCACACCGTGCCCTGCTCCGACAGCAGCAGCTGCATCTTCGGGAACCGCGCGAACCAGCCCTGCAGGATCGCGGCGCCGGCCGTCTCCATCGCGGGACGGTCGCCGTAGTAGAAGGCCCACTGGAACGCGTCCATGTCGCCGAGCATCACCTCGTCCTCGCTCCAGTCGAGGCCCTGCGCG
>DASUMF010000019.1:0-3225 GCA_036277835.1 Acidimicrobiia bacterium | reverse complement strand
CCGTAGAGCTTCGTGTCGGGTCGCGCGAAGTAGACGAACTCGAAGAGACACAGCTTCGGATCCGCCTCGGCGTATCGCAGCTCGCGTTTGCCACTCGAGTCGATCACGACCATCTCACCCGGCTCGACCTCGCGGACGAAGTGCGCACCGACGATGTCGAGCGCGCACGTCTCGCTCGCGAGCACCCAACCGCCGTCGGGCAGGAGTCCGAGCACGAGCGGCCAGAAGCCGTGCGGATCGCGCACACCGATGAGGTGCGCCTCGTCCATGAGCACGAACGAGAACCCACCCTGGAGCTTCGGCAGCACGCGCTCGAGGGCGTGTTCGAGGTCGCGCCCGTCGGAGCGAGGCTCACCGGGGTAGGCCGCGGCGACGAGCTCGGCGACCAGCGCGGAGTCGCTGGTGGAGTCGAGCCGGCGTTCGGTGGGCAGCATCCCGGGCAGCATCCCGGCCTCGCTGGCGAGCTGCTCGGTGTTGGTGAGGTTGCCGTTGTGGCCGAGCGCGAACCCGGCATCGCCCACCGACCGGTACACGGGTTGCGCGTTGCGCCACGTGCTCGAGCCGGTCGTGGAGTAGCGCACGTGGCCGATCGCGAGGTGGCCGTCGAGCGGAGCGAGCCGGCGTTCGTCGAACACCTGCGTGACGAGGCCCATGTCCTTGACGACGGTGACGAATTCGCCGTCGCTCACCGCGATCCCGGCCGACTCCTGACCCCGGTGCTGCAGGGCGTAGAGGCCGAGATAGGCGAGGTTCGACACCGGCTGCCCGGGGGCGTAGACGCCGAAGACGCCACACGCGTGGCCGACCTGGGGCTCCATGTGCTCCTCAGTATCCCATTGCGAGCTGCGCCGGACACGAACGGGTCGCACACGAAGCAGGCGGAACGGCGTACAACGTCACACGGGGGCCGGTTCGTTCCCGAGGGCACGAGGGATCGCCTCGCGCCAGGCCGCCGCCACCTCGGCGATGTCGACGTCGAACGCGCCGGGAGCCACGAACCGAACGCCCCCCGCCGTCCCGATCACCTCGGCCGGCACGCCCGCCGCCGCCGCCCGGTCGAGCACCGTCGAGAGCCGATCGGTCGCCACCGACAGCACCACGCGTGACGTGGACTCCGAGAACCACGCGAGCGCGTCGGCTTCGAGCGTGAGCGCCGCGCCGGTGTCGCCCGCGATCGCCATCTCGGCGACCGCGACCGCAAGGCCGCCGTCGGAGCAGTCGTGCACCCCGCCGACCACTCGGTCACCGACCAGCGTGGTCACGAGACCGTGCAGCGCGATCGCGGCGTCGAGGTCGACCGACGGCGGAGTCCCGGCGCGCAACCCGTGGCGCGTCGCCCACTCCGACCCACCGACTTCGGCATGTGTCGTGCCGAGCAGCACGATCGTGTGGCCGGGAACCAGCGCGGCGGGAGGGGGGACGTCGGTGAGGGAGTCGATCACCCCGACGACACCGACCACGGGGGTGGGGTCGATGTCGCGTCCACGCGACTCGTTGTAGAAGCTCACGTTGCCGCCGATCACGGGGATCCCGAGCGCGCGGCACGCGGCGCTCATGCCGTCGACGGCTTCGGCGAACTGCCACATCACGTCGGGGTGCTCGGGGTTCCCGAAGTTGAGGCAGTTCACGAGCGCGCGAGGCGACGCGCCGACGCACGCGAGGTTGCGCGCCGCCTCGACCACGGCGAGCTGCGCGCCGACCGACGGGTCGAGCGCGCAGAACCGCGCCTTGCCGTCGGTCACGAGAGCGAGCGCTCGGGTGGTGCCGGGCAACCGGAGCACGGTGGCGTCGCCACCGGGCCCCACCACGGTGTTGAGGAACAGCTGGTGGTCGTACTGGCGGTACACCCACGACTTGTCGGCGATGGTGGGCACGGCGAGCAGCGCGAGGAGCTCGTCGGAGAGGTCGGTGTCCTTCGGGAACCGATCCGCCAGCGCGATCGCCGGATCGTCGGCGCGCAACGCGGCGAGCTGCTCGGGTGCCGCGACCGGTCGGTCGTACACCGGGCCGTCGCCCAGGCTCTCGACCGGCACGTCGGCGACCGGTGCGGTGTCGGAGGATCCGAGCGTCGGCGCGTCGCCGCGCGGCGGGGTCGGGTTCGCACCCGGAACCCCGATCGCGTCGAAGCGGCCGTCGTACACGCGGAAGCGGGCCGAGTCGGTGACTCGACCGATCACCGAGGCGCGGATCTCCCACCGGGCGCACAACGCGAGCACCGCGTCGAGGTTCTCGGGCGTGACGATGGCGAGCATCCGCTCCTGGCTCTCCGACGTCATCACCTCCACCGCGTTCATCCCCGGTTCGCGCTTGGCGATCCGCGCGAGGTCGACGTCCATCCCCGCGCCGGTCTTGGCCGCGGTCTCCGACGCCGCGCACGAGATGCCGGCCGCGCCGAGGTCCTGCACGCCGATGGCGAGGCCGGCGTCGAGCAGCTCGAGGCACGCCTCGATGCAGCGCTTCTCCTCGAAGGGGTCACCGACCTGCACCGAGGGACGCTTGGCCTCGGAGCCCTCCTCGAACCCGGCCGATGCGAGGACGCTCGCGCCGCCGATGCCGTCGCGTCCGGTCGCCGAGCCGAGCAGCACCGCGAGGTTCCCCTCGCCCTCGGCCTTGGCGAGCACGAGGCGCTCCACCGGGAGCACGCCGAGGCAGAGCACGTTGACCAGCGGGTTCTCGGTGTAGCACTCGTCGAACACGACCTCGCCGCCGACGGTGGGCACACCGACTGCGTTGCCGTAGCCGCTGATCCCGGCCACCACGCCGTCGAAGAGGTACCGCGTGCGGGCATCCTCGAGTGGGCCGAAGCGCAGCGGATCCATGAGTGCGATCGGTCGCGCGCCCATCGAGAACACGTCGCGGATGATGCCGCCGACGCCGGTGGCGGCGCCCTGATAGGGCTCGACCGCGGACGGGTGGTTGTGGCTCTCGATGCGCACCGCGACGGCGAGACCGTCGCCGACGTCGATCACGCCCGCGCCTTCCCCCGGTCCGACGAGCACCCAGGGGGCCTCCGTGGGGAACCTGCCGAGGTAGCGCTTCGACGACTTGTACGAGCAGTGCTCCGACCACATCACCGCGTACATGGCCAGCTCGAGCTCGTTTGGCTCGCGTTCGAGGATCCGCTTGATCGTGGCGAGCTCCTCATCGGTCAACCCCAGCGCGCGATGCAGAGCCTGTTCCACCACGGCGCCACCGTACAGGCGGTCCCGTCGCGACCTGTGCAGG
>DASUMF010000018.1:0-4216 GCA_036277835.1 Acidimicrobiia bacterium | reverse complement strand
AGGACTACATCGCGATGCCGAAGTTCAACCTGTACCAGTCGTTGCACACGACCGTCGTCGGGCCTTCGGGCAAGGCGGTGGAGGTGCAGATCCGCACGCAGGAGATGCACCGGCGCGCCGAGTTCGGCGTCGCCGCGCACTGGGGCTACAAGGAGCGCGAACCCGCCGAGGACCTGCTCTGGCTGCAGCGGATGGTCGACTGGCAGCAGGAGACCTCCGACCCCGGCGAGTTCATGGAGTCGCTGAAGATCGACCTCGAGTACGACGAGGTGTTCGTCTTCACGCCCAAGGGCAAGGTCATCACGCTCGCGATGGGCGCCACGCCCGTCGACTTCGCGTACGCGATCCACACCGACGTCGGGCACCGCTGCATCGGCGCCCGCGTCAACGGCCGGCTCGTGCCGCTCGACTCGTCGTTGGCGTCGGGCGACACGATCGAGATCTTCACGTCGAAGGTGGAAGGCGCGGGGCCGAGCCGCGACTGGTTGCAGTTCGTGCGCACACCGAAGGCGCGCACGAAGATCCGCCAGTGGTTCTCGCGTGAGCGCCGGGTCGACGCGATCGACACCGGCCGCGAGGAGTTGGCGAAGGCGCTGCGCAAGGAGGGCCTGCCGGTCCAGAAGCTCGCGCAGTCCGACGCGCTGCCGAAGGTGGCCGAAGCGCTCCATTACGCCGACCTCGACGCGCTGCACGCCGCCATCGGCGAGAACCACGTGTCGGCAAAGGCGGTCGTCCAGCGGCTGCAGAAGGAGCTGCGTGGGGGCGAGGAGCAGCTGCCGGTCACCATGGCGCGCCCGCCCCGCCCGGCACGCGAGAACCAGCGTCGCGCCACCGGCGTGCACGTCGAAGGTCTCGACGACGTCATGGTCCGCCTGTCACGGTGCTGCACACCGGTACCGGGCGACGAGATCATGGGCTTCGTCACGCGCGGCCGTGGGGTGTCGGTGCACCGCACCGACTGCGCGAACGCCGCCGGCCTCGTCGACCACGCGGAGCGGCTCATCGAGGTCGAGTGGGACCACGACCAGCCCGCCACCTTCGTCGTGTCGATCGAGATCGAGGCCCTCGACCGTGCCCGGCTGCTGCGCGACGTCGCCGACGTGCTCGCCGAGCACCACGTCAACATCTTGAGCTGCTCGTCGCAGACCTCCACCGAGCGGGTCGCCAAGTTCCGCTTCGACTTCGAGTTGGCCGACCCGTCGCACCTCGACACGATCCTCTGGGCGGTCAAACGGGTCGACGGCGTGTACGCCGGCTACCGCGTGCTGCCCGGTCACGCCAAGGCCGACGCCTGAACGTCGCTCGCCCGTCTGCGCGCACCTGACGGCGTAGATTCCGCGCGTGGCTGTGCGCCGGTGCACCATCAGCTCGGTCGAACCCTACGAGGACGGGCGCCCGTTCGGCGTCGTCGGACCGTACGAGGTCGTTCGGGGCGTGGTCAGCTGCGCGGTCGACCCGCTCGCACCTGGTTCGCAGCGGATCGTCGACCTCGCGCTCGCGGCTCGCGACGCCTCCGGCCTCGTCTGGTTCGACGCCGACGTCGTCGTACTCCGGCCTCAGGACCCTGCCCGCGCCGCGCGCACCCTCGTGTACTCGGTGGCCAACCGCGGATCGGCGGTCGCGTTGCCCTTCTCGCTCGGCGCCTTCGCGTTCGCGGGCACGTCGGATCGCATCGTCCCGGGCGACGGCTTCCTGCTCGAGCGTGGGGCGACCGTCGCGTGGTCGGGCTGGCAGTGGGACGTCGCGGCACTGCCCGGCATGGTGGGGCTGCGCGCGCCCGAGGCGCTCGATCCCGACGGGCGCCCGATCGCAGGACCGGTGCGCATGCGCCTCGCCCCGGCCGCCGACGCGCCCACGCTGCCGTTGGCGGGCACCGCGCTCGTCGCGATGCAGGCGCCGTTCTCACCTGCCGCCGACGCGCAGCCCGACGCGTCGCTCACCGTCCGGGACCGCCCCGAGGGGGAGGGCACGGTGCTCGCACGCGCGTCGTGGCGCTTCGACGGCGAGTCGATCGATCTCGACGGTGGGTTCCGCGGCGGGCTGCTCTACGACGTGGTGTTCCGCACCGAGCGGTGTCCGGTCGTCGGGGCAGGGCTGCTCGCAGTGCGCGATGCGGTGTCGTGGCTGCGCCACGGCACCGACGCCGACGCGAACCCGCTCGCCGGTCGTGTCGACCGGGTGTGCGCGACCGGGGCCTCGCAGTCGGGACGGTTCCTGCGTCAGTTCCTGTTCGACGTCGCGAACGTGGACGAGCAGGGGCGCGCGGTGTTCGACGGCGTGCACGTGCACATCGCCGGCGGGCGTCGCGGCGAATTCAACTGCCGGTACGGGCAACCGGGGGTGATCTGGCGCGGGCCGGGCGACGAGCCGCCCTACACGACCGACGAGCACCTCCAACCGGCGCGCGACGCCGGCGCCGCGCCGCGAGTGGTCGTCACCAACAGCGCGGCGGAGTACTGGCGTGGCGACGCGTGGCTCGCGCACGGTGACGCGGTCACCGGTTGCGACCTCGACGATCCCGACGAGGTCCGTCACTACTCGCTGGCGGGCGTGGATCACGTCGGCCCGCTCGGCGCGCAGGCGGCGATGTTCCCGGCGGCCAATCCGCCTGCACTGCTCGATGCCACCCCCGTGGTGCGCGCGTTGTACGTCGCGCTCGAGCAGTGGGTGCGCGACGGCGTGGAACCGCCGGCGAGCTGCGTGCCACGTGTCGACGACGGCACCGCGATCCCCAGGGCCGACGCGCTGACACGGCTCCGTGCCTTGCCCGGCGTCGTGGCGCCCGACACCGATGCACTTCCCGGGCACGGGCTCGGGCTCCCGGCGTTGGTGAGCGAGATCGACGAGCAGGGCAACGAGGTGGCGGGGATCCGCCTGCCGTCGGTCGCGGTGCCGGTCGCGACGTTCCTCGGGTGGAACGCGCGCCCGCCCATCGAGGGTCTGCCGACGCTGATGCCCGACTTCATCGGTTCGCGGATCGCCTTCGGTCACGATCCGGACGGCCCGCGACACGGCGATCGAGGCACCGCGCTCCGGCTCGCCGCGGACCGCCTCGTCGCGCAACGGCTCCTGCTCCCCGAGGACGCCGACGGAGTGGTCGCGACCGCCGCACAGGAGCCCACGGGCTGAGGCCGCAACGGGCGAATCGGGCCGAAGTTCGGGGATCGACCCCGGTACCATGCGCCGATGTCCGGCTTTCGCGCTCCGATCGGCACGCGCGACGTCGTCCCCCCGGAATCCGACCGCTGGGTGGCGTTCATCGACGCCTTCGCGACGCGCGCGGCGCGCTTCGGGTTCGGACTGGTGATCACGCCGATCTTCGAGCACTACGAGGTGTTCCAGCGGGTCGGTGAGTCGACCGACGTGGTGCGCAAGGAGATGTACGACTTCGAGGACAAGGGCGGCCGTCACGTCGCGCTGCGTCCGGAGGGCACTGCAGGTGTGGTGCGCGCCTTCGTCGAGCATCCCCAGCCGGTGCCGTGGAAGGTCTGGTACCTCGCGCCGCACTTCCGCTACGAGCGGCCCCAGAAGGGGCGGCTGCGCCAGCACCACCAGGTCGGCGCCGAGGTGCTCGGCGTCGACGACCCCCAGCTCGACGTGGAGGTCATCGCGCTCGCGCACGGCTTCTACCGCGACCTCGGACTCCGCGACGTCACGTTGGCCGTCAACTCGATGGGCGACGAAGAAGGCCGCGCCGCGTACGTCGCACAGCTCCGCGACCACCTGCTCACCCGGGGCGCGGCGCTCGGCGACGAGTTCCGCGCGCGTGTCGACGCAAACCCGCTGCGTGTGCTCGACACGAAGGTCGAGGCGTGGCAGGAGATCGTCGAGCACGCCCCCCAGATCACCGAGCACCTCTCCGACAAGGAGCGCGCGCATTTCGAGACCGTGCAGTCCGGCCTCGACGCGCTGGGCATCACCTACGAGCTCAACCCGCGCCTCGTGCGCGGGCTCGACTACTACACGAGCACCACGTTCGAGTTCTCGAGCGACGCCCTCGACGCCGCGCAGAACGGGATCGGTGGCGGAGGTCGCTACGACAAGCTCGCGGAGCAGATGGACGGCAAGCCCACGCCCGGCATCGGCTTCGGGATCGGCATCGAGCGGGTGCTGATCGCCTGCGACGCCGAAGGCACCTTCGCCGCCCCCGCGCCGTGGGTCGACGCGTTCGTCGTGAACGGGCTCGGGAGCGAGGCCGGGGCCGCCGTCACGCTGG
>DASUMF010000017.1:0-2297 GCA_036277835.1 Acidimicrobiia bacterium | reverse complement strand
TGACGACCGCGGCAACGGAGCGCAGCGCCGCGAGATCGCGGCTCGCGTCGCCATGCACCACGAGGAGATCGGCGTCGAACCCCGCTCGGAGTCGGCCCTTCCGCTGTCCGACGCCACACGCGCGTGCCGCGACCGAGGTCGCGCTGGCCAGCGCATCGGGAACCGGCACGCCGCCCTGGTGGAGGTCGATGATCGCCTCGGGGAACACCCCGTGACGCTTGCCCAGCGAGATGCCGGCATCGTCGCCGGAGACGAGCTCGACGCCGGCTGCGTGCGCACGGCTGAACATCTCCTGGCGACCCTCGTAGCTCATCCCTGTGCGGGCGAACATCTCGAGCAATCGGGGGCTCGGCACGGCGTCGAGCGACTTCCCGAGCGTCGGGCAGACGACGATGTGCGCGTCACGCAAGCGTCGGATGATCTCGTCCGACATCCCGAACCCACTCGCGGTGACACAGCTGCAGTGCTCGATGGCGTCCACGCCCGCGTCGATGGCCTGCTCGACCGCGAGCAACGCGTGCGCGTGCGCGGTGACCGCGAGCCCATGACGATGCGACTCGTCGACGACGACGCGGAGCTCGTCGAGCGTGAACTGGCATGCAGCAACGTCGGTCTCGGGCGTCATGACGCCACCGCTCGCCATCACCTTCACGACGTCGACGCCGCGCTCGGCACGCTCGCGCACCGCCGCGCGCAGCTGATCCGCGCCGACTGCTTCCCCGCCCATCATCCAGCAGTGACCGTGCGCGCTCGTGATCGGCGGGCCGGACGCGACGATGTGCGGCACTCGAGTGCCGGTCGCCGCGCGGTCGCGCCGCTCGACGACCGCCCAGTGGTCATCGCCGAGATCGCGCACGGTGGTGACGCCGCTTGCGAGCTGACACTCCAAGGCGGTGTCGATCACCGACTGCAGGTGGTCGGCGCTGAACTCGGGAAGGCGCTCCAGCGCGTCGTTCGCAGAGTCACCGCACAGGTGCACATGGGTGTTGACGAGGCCTGGGAGCACCGTGGCGTCGGCAAAGTCGAGCAGCTGAGTGCCTGCCGGGATCGGCGCGCGCTCGGATTCGACGCCGACGACCGACTTCCCGTCGACGAACACGACCGCGCCATCCGTGCGCCAGTCCACGCCGTCGAACGCCCGGGCGGTACGGATCGCCAGCATGGACATACTGCAACCGCTCGCGCTCAGAGGTCGTAGGCGAGCTTGTGCTTCGGCTGGTAGAGCATGATCGGATCGGCGCCGGGGACCTCGAACGTGGTGACGAGCCCGAAGCCCTCGTCGCTGATCGGTGAGGTGAACGTGGCGCCCTTGGCCTCGAGCTCGGCGCGCGTCGCCTCGACGTCGTCGCACATCAGCGAGATCTCGTGATGACGGGGGTAGTCGTAGACCTGCCCCTCCCACTCGGAGTGCGTCGGGTGGACCCCCATCTCGCTCCGACCCGTGCCGAAGATGAGCCAACCGGGCTCGCCGCCGCTGTCCTCGACGAACGGCCACCCCACCACGTCGCGCAGGAACGCCCGGGTCGCCGGCGGGTCGTCGGAGTAGATCAGGGTGTGGATCGATGTGATCATCGGGCAAGGGTAGAACCCGTCGCCCGCCCCCGCTCGGGTGCCCTGGCGTTACCTTCTCCAGATGGATCGCACGTGGACGCAGGATCTCACCGAGCAGCTCAGCTGGCACTGGGACAACCTCGTGCGCCCGAAGCTCGACGACCTGAGCGACGCCGAGTACCTGTGGGAGCCGGCACCGGGATGCTGGAACGTGCGGCGTCGTGCCGAGGCGGTCACGTCGTCCGCCGCGGGGAGCGGCGACTGGGTGATCGACTGGGACTTCCCGGAGCCGAGACCCGCGCCGGTCACGACGATCGCGTGGCGGCTCGGTCACGTGACCGTCGGTGTGTTCGGCATGCGCAACGCATCGCACTTCGGAGGTCCGCCGGCCGACTACCAGTCGACGGTCTGGCCGGCGCACGCACAGGACGCGATCGCGCAGCTCGATGACGCGTACGGGCGCTGGATCGCGGGCGTCGCCGCGTTCGACGACGCCGATCTCGATCGGCCGTGCGGCCCCGCGGAGGGAGTGTTCGGCGACCTCCCGTACCGCGCCCTCGTGCTCCACATCAACCGCGAGGCGATCCATCACCTCGCCGAGGTCATGCTCCTGCGCGACCTCTACCGCGCCGCGGGCGCCGTCAGTGGTCGGCCATCGCCACCTGGGTGAGCCGGATCGAGTTGCCCGACGGGTCACGGAACCCCGAGTCGATGCCGTAGGGGCGTTCCTCGGGCAGCTCGTTGAA
>DASUMF010000016.1:0-6003 GCA_036277835.1 Acidimicrobiia bacterium | reverse complement strand
AGCGCACCGCGCGGGGGATCGGCCCGCCGCCGGAGTTCGACGGGCGGTGCTGCTCCGAGCCGGGCTGCGAACGGCGCCTCGGGCTCGAGACCGACCACCGCGACCCGCTCGCCAACGGCGGGCCGACCTCGGGGGAGAACCTCGGCGACCTCTGCACCCCACACCACTGGGCCAAGACCCAACGCGACCGCACCGCCGGCCGTCTCGGCGGTGGAGCGGAACGTGGACCGCCGGACGGCTGATGGCGAGTCGGGCGAGGAACCCTTCTAGATGGACTCAGCCGCGGTCTGCGACACGAACGACGGCAAGGATGTGCGTGCCTCCGTCGAGCGCGCCGGGCTCTCGGCAGAGTTCCAGCTCCCAGGCGAGGAGCTGGGCGAGCTCGGTCTCGCTGCAGGATTCGAAGAGTTCGTCGGATTGCGCCGTGACGAAGTTGCTCGCCGACGCGCCGACGATCTCACCGTGTGGACCCAGGAGCGCCGCGAGCTCCCTCCATCGGAACATGTGCATCTCGTGACCGTCATTGACGTCGCGGGGGAGATCACCCGAACGCAGGATGTCGTCGTTGCGTTCGGCGCCGAAGCGCCGGCCTTCGTCGAGCACCTCGGGCAGGTATCGGCGTATCGCACCGAGCGACGACATGACGCTGATCAGCACGTGACCGCCGGGGCGGGTCACGCGGCACAGTTCGGTGACGGCGTCGGGCGCGCGATCCATCACGTAGCTGAGTGGGCCGCCGAAGCAGACGACCGCGTCGAACTGGTCATCGGTGAACATCGAGAGATCGCAGATGTCGAGCAGGGTGCGAGACGCCACCGACTCCTCGTGGCCCGCGGCGCGGACCCGCTCCTCGTTCAGTGCGAGTTGCACGGGCGAGAGGTCGCCCACATGGATGCGGGCGCCGCGCTTCGCCAGCTCGATCGTGAAGCGACCCGGCCCTGCGCCCACGTCGAGCACGACATCCCCGGCGGCGACGAACTCGTCGAGGTACCGGCAGTGGATCGCGAAGCTCGTCCGCGCCATCTGGTCCTGCTCGTGGCGGTCCCACTCCCGCTCGGCGTATGCGTCGTATCGGCGAGCGGTGAACTCCGGGTCGTGCCCCAGCGGCGGCATGCAGCGAGGGTACGGACACCGCGCATCGACGCGCTCGGAGTTTCGTCAGCTGGATCCCGACGGCGGGTCGCCGGAGCCGGTCGTGCGGGCGTTGGTGGTGGCCCAGTCGAGGACGTGGTCGGCGACCTCTTCCCAGCCGTCGACGCCGGGGAAGTGGGGGCGCTCGGGATACTCGACGTAGTCGGTGAGCGCGGTGGAGTGCTTCTTGTACTTCGCCGCGATGTCCTTGCTGACACTGGTGGGGACCACGTGGTCCTGGCCGAAGCCGACGAAGAGCAGCGGTGCACGATCGGCGCGGTGGTAGTCGACCTTCACGACGGTCTTGGGGTTCAGCTGCGCCATCACACCTTCGAAGAAGACCGGCCCGGAGCCCGGCACGGCGTACCGCTCGTAGTACGGCCTCGACTCCTCGACGGAGAGCGTGTTGGTCATCGTGTAGTGGAAGTCGTCGAACGTGTACTCCACCGCCCTGTGGCGGTTGGCCGGGTTGTGCAGGATCCGCCACCCCGACTTGATGGTGCTGAAGGGGAGCCGCATGACGCCGCGTACTTGGGCGGCGGAGAGGCCCACGCCGGCCGCGCCGAGCCCGCGGTCGACGAGCAACTGCATGAACAGGCCGCCGAAGGAGTGGCCGATGATGATGGGCGGCGTGTCGAGCCCGCCGATGATCTCCGTGTAGTGGTCGACGACCTTCGTGACGGTGAGCTGCGCGAGGGGCGACGGATCGGCGCGCAACGCCTCCACCTCGACCTCGAGTCCCGGCCACGCCGGTATGAGCACCTCGTGGCCCGCGGCGCGGTAGCGCTCGGCGAACTTCTCCCAGCTCCGCGGAGTCATCCAAAGGCCGTGCACGAACACGATCGGTGGCTTCGCCATGCTTCTCTCCTGCCTGTTCTTGCGTGTGGGGGGTGAGCGGGACCGAGCGGGTACTACACCTAACTGTCGGACTCCGCGCGCGACTCCCGCGCGGCGGCCTCCTCTTCCTCGTCGAATTCGGCGGTCTGCTCGTCGGCGAGTGTCACGTCGCCCGGCACGTCGATCGCCGGCGCTGCCGCGGCGGGCTTGGTGCCGCCGTTGGTGGGTGGCGCGGTGGAGGGAGCCTGTGCGCTGCCGTTCCCGAGGTAGCGCATGAGGGTGGCGGCGAGGCCGTCGAGCGGGCCACCACCACCGCCACCCGTCACCAACACCTCCGGCACGACGGTGATGTGGCCCTCGGCGACCGCGTTCGCCACTGCGACGAGTGCGGTCGCGCCACCGCCGAGCGCTTCCTTCTGCGCCTCGAACCCGGTCGCACGCGCCAACCCGAGCGCTTCGGTGGCCTTCGCCTCGGCGAGGCCGATCGCCTCGCGGCGCGCCGCCTCGGCCCGACCGGTGAGCTCCACGAACGCCGCCTCGCCCTTGCCTTCGGCCTCGCGCGCTTCGGCGCGGTTGTTCTCGATCTGCACGCCGACCTGCGCGCCGGCGAGTTGCGCCTGCATGTCGGCGGTGCCCTTCGCCTTCTCCATCTCGATGCGCGAGGTCTGGGCGCGCTGCTGCTCCTCGAACGTCGCCTTCTCCTGGTTGGCGATCTCGCGTTGCGTGAGCACGATCACCAGCTCCGGCGGGAACGCGACGTCCTGGATGTAGACGCCCTTCGTCTCCACCTCGTACTGCTGGAGGTACACGGTGATCGCGTCGAAGGCAGCCGACTGCACCTCCTGGCGGGTCTCGATGAACTTGATCGCCTCCAGTGCCTGCAACGTGTTGCGGAAGTGGTTGCCGACGGCCGACTGCAGCACCTCGCTCACGAGGTTGCGCATGGTGCCGACCATCGAGATCACCTTCGGCGCCTTCGTGTCGGGCACGTGGATCTGCACCTGGAGGTCGATCTGGAACACGAACCCCTCGCGGCTCTTGCCGACGATCGACGACAGCTGCGCGTCGAGGTCGTGCGCCTCGGAGCTGGCGGCGGCCCAGTTGAGCGTGAGGATGAACGTGGGCACGATCTCCGCCGCGTAGACGCGCGGGTTGAGCGGGTACTTGCCCGTGCGCAGGGGCTCCTGCCAGATGCCGCGGTGACCGGGGCGCACGATCGAGCCGAACTTGAACTCCGCGCCCGACGTGTCGAGGGTCGGGAGCCCGACGAACCCCTTCATCACCGCGACCTCGCCCTGGTTCACCACCAACATCGGCGTGAGCTCGACGCGCACGAGGAACGGGTTCAGGAGGTACGCGCCGTACTGCAGCGGATCGTGCTGCAGTCCGATCTTGCCGCCGTGGTCGAGGAACGCCTGGAAGTCCTGGTAGTTGTTGTGCAGCGTGTTCTTGCTGCCCAGGAGCACCTCGATGAAGTCGGCGTCGCTCACCTCGCTCCCGGGATCGGCGCCGCGCGCCTCGAGCGCGGCGATGTCCTCGAAGCCGCCGAGGCGACTCGCGATGTCACCCGACGGGAGTGGGTCGCCTTCGAGCGTGGTGACCACGCCGACCATGTCGACCACGCCGTTCGGTGCGATCACCACCACGCGCAGGGCATCGGCGGTGAGCCCGAACGACTCGGGCGTGAGCATCCCCTCGTTGCTCTGGGACACGAGCTCCGGCGACACGGGTTGGCCGTACACACCCTGCGCGGTGATCACGACGAACGCCACCGGGTGGATCGGGAGCAGGGTGCCCGGCGGCAGCACCGGCCGTTGCACGCCCTTCTGGCCGTCGTGCTCGAGGAAGCCGCGCACGTCGGAGAAGTTGCCGAACTCCGGTCGGTACACGGCGCTCTTCGCGCCGATCGGCAACGGCGCGCCCACCTGGGCGATCACCACACCGATCTCACCTGCCGGCACCTGCACCCACGGGAACTTGGAGACGCCGAACATCGGCCAGATCTTGAAGCGGAGCCCAGGCATCAAGAGGTCGGCCTGGTAGCCGGCCTCGCCCTTGAACGCGATGGGGTTGTCTTCGCTCAGCTTGCGGAACGCGAACCGCTTCGAGACGAGACCCACCTCCGCCGCACCGATGGTGTGGAACGACTTCGCGATCACGATGACGACCAGCGCCACGACCACGAGGATCCCGATGAGTCCTGCCATGTCCAACCTTCTTGTTCACGCGCGGCCCCTGCGCGCGCAGCGTAGACCTGACGCCTGCACCGTGCGCCGGGCGCGTGCGGTGGGCGTGGTGGGCCCGGTTACGCTCGCGTGTGCCTTCGCACCTCGCTTCGTACCGGGACCGCGCGCGGCTGCTCGCCGGCGATCTCGTTCGCCGCGGGTGGGAGCAGCTCGAGGAGCTCGCGGTGATCCGTGCCGGGAGTGCCCGCGCCCGACGCTTCCGTAGCTTCGGCGACGGCGCGCACATCCGCTTCCCGGTGACCGCGCTCTACGGCGAGGAGCACATCGACATCGGCGCGTGCTCGATCATCGGCCCCGGCGTGTCGCTGTCGGCCGGCGTGCTGCCGGGCTTGCCGTTCCACGGCGACGGCGTGCGCATCGGGGAAGGCGTCCTGATCGGCCGCGACTCGGGCGTGGTCGCGCACGAGTCGGTCGAGATCGGCGACGGCGTCTACACCGGCCATCACGTGTACATCACCGACGCCAACCACGGCTACGAGGACACGACCGAGGTCATCGGGCGTCAGCTCGCGCCGGCGCGGCCCGTGGTGGTGGGCGCGGGCTCCTGGCTCGGGCACGGCTCGATCGTGCTCCCGGGTGCCGACATCGGCCGCCACGTCGTCATCGGTGCCGGCTCGGTGGTGATGGGCACCATCCCCGACTTCTCGGTCGCGGTCGGCAACCCCGCACGAGTCGTCAAGCGCTACGTGACCGGCGAGGGCTGGGTCCCCGTACGCGATGCCGAACGTGAGGCCGAGCTGGTCAGGCGGGTGACGGGTAGCTCGGCGGTTGGTCGGCCGGCGGCAGCTCGGTGAGCACCGTCGTCGACGTCGCGTCGTCGTAGAGACCCACCGGCTGGCTCGGCCACTCGCTCGGCAGGTACCGCGCGCCGTCGTCCGCGTACCGGTAGAGGCCGTCACCCTCACGACCCACCTCGTCGGGACCGTGCGCGCCCGGATCCCACCAGATCACGGTCGCGTCGTCGCCGCCGGTGAGGTCGAGGCCCTTCCAGATGCCGTGGCGGCCCCACGAGAAGTGGATGCGCGTCGCGACCGTCGACGACGCCGGCGGGAAGCGGTCGAGGCCGGCGGCGAAGGTCTTGGCGGTGAGGTCGGGGCCGGCGAGGTGCACGCCGGTGAAGAAGATCAACGGCGACTGCACGAGTTGACGGAACGTCCTCGCCGACGGCGGCTCGCCCGTCTGCCACGTGATGAGGTTGCCGAGCTCGTCGATGTCGTCGGTGGTGCGCGCAGGGAGCAGCGACACCCCGAACGCGTGCTTCCACTGCTCGGGGTCGTACTGACGCCCGAACACCGCGGTGTCGGTGAACGCGTACCCGAGCACCACCCATTCGGGGAAGTACCCCTGCTTCGTCGCCTCGGCGGTGAGGAAGGTCGGGAACACCGGGTCGCCCGCGAGCAGCACGCTGGTCACGCCCTTGCTCTGCAGCTTGGCGATCACCAGCCGGGCGTCTTCCTGCGCGGTGCCGAGGTCGAGGCCGTAGGGGATCGTCACCGCCGGCCGCACGCCGTACGCGGAGAGTCGCGTCGTGAAGCTCTTGACGCTGGCGCGGAACGTGCCCGCGTCGTCGTCGTAGTGCACGATCCCGAAGCGGCGGGGCTTGCGCTGGAGATCGTCGCCGGCGTACTTCGCCTTGCCCTTCGCCAGCTGGGTGCCGACGAACGCGGCCCAGTGCTCACTCGCCTGCTCGGGCGAGGCGAGCGTCGGCCAGAGGTAGGGCCGGTCCTTCTCGAGCACACGCTGCGGCTGCGCGATGAGGCAGTCGCCCACGCACAGCACGCCGCGCGCC
>DASUMF010000015.1:0-2168 GCA_036277835.1 Acidimicrobiia bacterium | reverse complement strand
AGGCACTGCTCGGTGTCGGCGCGCTGCTGGTCGGGTCGCCGGTGCTCGTCGCGCTCGTGGCCGCCTCGTACGCGTTGTTCAGCGCGTTCGTGGTCCGCGCCTTGCGCGCCGGCACGCCGATCAGCTCGTGTGGGTGCTTCGGCAAGATCGACACGCCTCCGAGCCGTGTGCACGTCGCGGTCGACACGCTCCTCGCCGTCGCGGGTGCTGCGGTCGCGATCAGCGGGACCGATGTGTCGCTCCCGGCGGTCCTGCCGGAGCAGCCTCTCGTCGGCGTCCCGTTCGTGATGCTCGTCGTGATCGGCGCCGGCCTCGTGTTCCTCGCGTTCACGTCGCTGCCGCGTACGCTCGCCGCTGTGCAGGAGATGGGATGAGCGAGCCGGAGATGCCCGGTCGGGACCCGATGGCGAGCGGGTCCGGGCCCGACCGTCCGAGCATGGGGATCGCGCTCACCAACTGGCTCGTCGGACGCGCCACCGGACTCCTCGAGAAGCGCTCGAGCCGACGCGGCTTCCTGGTCGGCTCCGCGATGGTCGGCTCCGCCGTCGCGGTCTCGGGTTGCATGGTCGCGACCCAACCGGGGAGCCCCTACAACCGCATCACCGACTGCGGCCCGGGCTCGGCCTGCACCGACGGGTACACCGAGTTCTGCTGCACGATCAACGACGGCGTGAACGTCTGCCCGCCCGACTCCTTCGCCGGCGGGTGGTGGCGTGCCGACTACTCGAGCTTCTGCAACGGCACTCGGTACTACATCGACTGCATGCAGAACTGCTGTGGACCGGCAACGGGATACCAGCAGTTCTGTGCCGGATGTGTGGAGTGCCGCTGCGGTGGCGACTGCAACACGCGCAAGGTGTACTGCAACTACTTCCGGTACGGGCAGTGCCATCAGGAGATCGTGGCCAGTGGGCCGATCGCCTGCCGCGTCGTCACGTGCGTGCCCCCGTACACAGTGGCGGAGTGGGCGTGCAGCACCGCGTTGGCGGTCGACAACGCCACTGCGGAGCACGGATCCCCGTGCCTCACCCGGCTGCCCGACTCGACCCAGCTCGCTCCCGGCGCCGCAGCCTTCGAGTCGCCGACGGGCACGTTCACGGTGCTCGATCGCACCAGCGCAGGGAACGCCCAGGCGCGCACGTTCAACGGCGCGATCTACCTGCCACCGGTCGACGTCATCCCGGCGGTCAACTCTGCGATCAGCACCGCCGTCGACGCGACCGGCGCCTACGTGTTCGCACGGGGCTTCGGCAACGCGCTGCACTACAACCGCTACGCGAACGGCGCGTGGGCGGGCGAAGCGGTGCTCGGCGGCGTGCCGCTCACGTCGGACCCGGTCGCGGTCACGGCGTTCGGCAACGTCTACGTGTTCGCCCGCTCCGAGAACCTCGCGATGTGGCACGGGCACCTCGACGCCGGCGTGTGGTCGGGGTGGTTCCCCATCCAGGGTGCTGCCACCTCGAACCTCGCGGTCACCGCCAATCCGGCCGGATTGTTCGTGTTCGCGCGTGGCACCGACGGCGCGCTCTGGTATCGCAGGCTGGTGAACGGCGCGTTCGGGCCGTGGTCGTCGCTCGGTGGCGTCGGGATCAGCGATCCGACCGCCGTGAGCGACGGGGGGTCGGTGTACGTGTTCATGCGTCAGGCCGGTCGTGCGATCTGGGTCCGCCGCTTCAACGGCGCGTCGTGGACGCCGTGGGAGTCGCTGGGGGGCAGCGTCGCCGGCGACCCGAAGGCAGCCATGGGCACCTTCGGGCCGATCGTGTACGCGCGCGCCGACGACGGCAACATCTGGGCCAACACCAACTTCCTCGGCACGTGGGGCGGTTTCAAGCCGTTGCCCGGCACGCGCACGAACGTGAACCCCGTCCCGCTGCAGACCACGCTCGGCATGCTCGGGTTCACGACCGGCGCCGACCGCGCGCTCTGGTGGGGACACTTCAACGACCAGGGTTGGGCGGGATGGTTCTCGTTGGGCGGCAGCTTCGCTCCCCTGACCGGGGTGTGATCCGCGCGGTCGTCGTCGCCGGCGCACTCGTGCTGGCGACGCTGGCGGGCGGTGGTGCCGCAGCCGCGCCGATCGCGCCCGGGTCGGTGTCGGTGACCGCGTCCTCCGCACCCATCGACGGGCGCGTGGCGTTCGTCGTCACGAACACCTCGGATCGAAC
>DASUMF010000014.1:0-2454 GCA_036277835.1 Acidimicrobiia bacterium | reverse complement strand
CGGCGCTCGAGGATCGACTGCGACATGGGAGGAGTCTAGGACGAGCGACCTCCGCCGACGTTCTGTCGAGGACGGCGCGGCTCGGCGCGCGGTTCAAGGGATCGTCGGCATCGGTCGACACTCCACGCGGGTGTCCGGGCTGCGCCCGATGTGAACGACGGGCCGCCAAAGGACGGGATGACCACTCGACGGCACGAGCCGAGAACACACCACACGCCGAAGGTCGCGCTGATCGGTGCGATCGTGACCCTCATCGCGTGCTCGACGCTCCTCGCGGCCGGCGCAGGCGCTGCGGAGCCGGATCCCGACGTGACCCGACGCACTGCGCTGGAGCTCGCGCAGGAACGCCTCGACGACGCCCGACGCTTCGCCACTGAGATCGCGGGGAAGATGTCGGCCGCCGAGAGCCAGAAGGCCGAGCTCGAAGGCGAGATCGCGAAGGCCGAGGCGGAGATCCCCGCGTTGCGTGCCCACGCCGACGATCTGCACCGGCAGGTGCGGGAGCGCGCGGCGCGGCTGTACGTACGCAGCGCCGCGCCGAAGTTGGATGCGCTGGTGAGCACCACGAACGTGGTCGACGTCGCGCGCGCCGCCCACTTCACCGAGACGATCGGCGACCACGACTCGTCGCTCGCCGTCGAGCTGCAGACGACGGCGCACGCGCTCGAGACACGCCAAGTGCAGCTCCGCAGCCAGCGGGCCGATCTGGAACGCACCATCGCTTCGCTCGTGCCGCTGCGCGAGCTGCTCGACGCCAAGCTCGCGGTCGCCGCGTCGGCGTACGACAAGGTCAAGGACGCCCTCGCGAAGAAGGCAGACCAATTCGACGTCGACACCGGAGCGCTCGTCTGCCCGGTGAAGGGGCTCGTGGTGTTCACCGACGACTTCGGTGAGCCCCGCGATGGTGGGACCACGCACGAAGGCATCGACATGCCGGCACTCGAGGGCACACCGGTGGTCGCGGTCGTCGACGGGCTGCTCGTGCAGGACGAGAGCCCGGGCGGTGGTCATGGAGCGTGGCTCTACGGCGTCGACGACGTCGCGTACTACTACGCGCACTTCTCGCGCTACGAGGGCACCGGCGGGCTGGTGAAGACGGGCGATGTGATCGGCTACGTCGGCACCACGGGCGTGTCGACCGGGCCGCACCTGCACTTCGAGGTGCACCCGAAGGCCGGCGCCGCGGTCGACGGGTTCGCGCTGCTGCTCAGCCTTTGTGCAGACGAATCCGCGGTGCCGCGCGGGTAACGTCACCGCCACGCCCGGATGGCGCAATTGGCTGACGCGATCGGCTCAAAACCGATTGTCCGCAAGGACATGTGGGTTCGAGTCCCACTCCGGGCACCGCGATCGACTCACGACCGCATTGGTCCGCAAGGACATGTGGGTTCGAGTCCCACTCCGGGCACTGCCTCGACAAGCTACGGCTCGGGCGTCTCCGCCAGGCGGGTGAGGAGATCGAGGAGCTCGCGCTGCTCGCGATCGTCGAGCACTCCGAACACCGGGCTCGCCGCGAAGACCGACCCGACGATCTCCTCGGAGAGCTCGGTGCCGCGGGCGGTGATCACCAGCCGCTTGATCCGTCGATCGCCCGCGTCGGCGGTGCGCTCGACGAGCCCGAGCTCCTCGAGACGGTCGATCAGCGCAGTGAGGTTCGAAGGGTCGAGGTACAACCGTTCGGCGAGCTCACGCATCGACAACGGCTCGCGCAGCTCGTAGAGCGCTCGCACCTGCGCGACCGACATCTCGTACTCGGCCGCAGCGCGCTGCGAGTGCTGCTTCATCCGCTGCATCACCACGAAGAACGTGGCGGTGAGCGCTCGGGAGAGATCGGTGTCGGCCGCGAGATCGGCCCGTCCCGTCATGGACCAACTGTAGTTGGCATTCCGGATAGTTGGCGGCTACCACAGTTGTGGGTCACCGGCATCCGAGCTGGCCCCGGACTGTCGGGCGGGCCCGAGCGCGCGGGTCAGAGACCCAAGGTCGACGCGACGCCGTCGTGCTGCTCGATGGCGCGCAGCCGTGCCCCCATCACCGCGAGCAGCTTCGGCGTGATCTCGGGCATCGCGATCGAGAGCATCTCGTTGAAGTCGTGGCGATCGAGCACCAGCACCTTCATGGGTGTGGTCGCGACCACGGTGGCGACGCGCTCGCCCCCATCGATGAGCGCCATCTCGCCGAAGAAGCCCCCGGCGCCGATCGAGCCGACGACGTCACCGTCGACCGCCGCGTTCGCGTCGCCTTCGACGATCACGTAGAACTCGAGCCCCTCGTCACCCTGCCGCGTGACCTCGGTGCCTGCCTCGATCTCCTCGGGGCGGGACAGGGCGGCGATCCGCGACAGCTCGTCGTCGTTGCAGGCCGAGAACAACCACACCGATCGGAGCAGCTCGATCCGCTGTTCGATCGTCGCGTCGAAACTCATCGCCGGGGCCCCCGACTCACGCGGAGCTC
>DASUMF010000013.1:0-6656 GCA_036277835.1 Acidimicrobiia bacterium | reverse complement strand
GGCGTCGAGCTCCACGGCGTGGTCGTCGGTGCGGGCGCGCTCGTCGGGCGCGGCGCCGTCGTGCGCGACTCCGTCGTGCTGCCGGGTGCGCGTGTGGGTGCCCGAGCGACCGTCTCCGGCTCGATCATCGGTGGTGGCGCGTCCGTGGCGAGCGGCGCCGAGATCGTCGACTGCGTCGTCGGCTTCGGCGAGCACGTCGCCGGAGGACCGCGCCGGGACTCCGCCCACGCGGCATGACGGCCTGGACCGGCGCGGCCTGGACTGGCTCCGGCGACCGCGTTGCGGCAGGGTGCGGGCGTGACCGAGCGGTTCGTGCACCACGTGCGCCCTCGCTACGCCGAGATCGACCTGCAGGGCGTGGTGTTCAACGCGCACTGGCTCACCTTCTTCGACGAGGCGAGCACGCGGTTCTTCGCTGCCATCCGGTCGCTTCCGGCGCCGGTCGTGTTCCGCGACTTCGACGTCATGGTGGTGAAGGCGCAGCTGGAGTGGCAGGGCCCGGCGCGCTTCGAGGACGACGTCGCGATCGCGGTGGTGCCGACCCGCATCGGCACGTCGTCGTTCGACCTCACCTACACCGCGACCGTCGACGGCCGCCCGGCGTGCGTGGGCACGATCACCTACGTGTCGGTCGTGCCGGGCAGCTCGGAGCCCACGCCGGTGCCCGACCCGATCCGATCCGAGCTGCAGGGAGCACAATGGACGGGTGGCGATCCGCCCGCCGGTTGACGACCTGTACCGGACCCTCGGGGTCGACCGCCGCGCCACGCCCGAGGAGCTGACCGCCGCGTTCCGCGGCCGGGCCCGCGAGCTGCACCCCGACGTCCGCCCCGCACTGGCTCCCGATCCGTCCGCCGACGAGGCGTTCAAGCGGGTGAGCCACGCGTACTCGGTGCTGCGGGACCCGCAGCGCCGAGCGCGCTACGACGCCGGCCTGGACCGCGCGCCGACGGCACCGTCGGCGCCGGCCGCGGCGCCCGTCCAGCGCCCCGCGCCCACGCCCACTCGCGGCCATCGACTCACGCGGCGCGGGGCACGCTGGCTCGTGGCCGGTGGGATCGGGCTCCTGGTGCTCGGGATGCTCGCCGCAGCGTGGGTCGTCGCCCTCCAACGCCGGGACTCCGACCTCCTGGCCCGCGGCGTGCCCACCTCCGCGGTGGTGGTGGAGGTCGACGGCCGGCGCCTGTTCGAGTTCCAGACCCACTCGGGCCGGACCGTGCGCGCCGAGGAGGCGACCAGGAGCGGGGTGGAGCAACCCGCGCCGGGCGACGTGGTGCACCTCCGCTACGACCGGTCGGATCCCAGCCGGGTGGTCCTCGATGCGTCGCACACCGCCCGGAACGTGACGCTGTGGATCGTGGCGGTGAAGTTCCTGGTCGGCGGTGCGGTCCTGCTGTGGTTCGGGGTGCGCCGGCTCCGTGCCTGAACGGGAGAGCCGGCTCCGTGCCTGAACGGCAAAGCCGGCTCCGTGCCTGAAATGCCTTCCATGGCTATGCAGGCTGCTGTATAGTATTCGGCATGGCGTATCGAGCGGCGGTGCTGGGGGGTTCGGGCTACGCGGGCGCCGAGCTGCTGCGCCTCCTCGCCGGGCACCCGGAGATCGAGGTGGTGGCGGTCACGGCCGACTCCAACGCGGGCACCGCGGTCGCCGATCTGTACCCGTCGTTGGCCACCGCCTACGACGGCCTGGTGTTCGAGCCCATCGACCCCGCCGCACTGGCGGGCCTCGACCTGGTGTTCCTCACGCTGCCGCACGGTCAGTCGCAGGCGATCGCCGGATCGTTGGTCGACACCGTCGCGCACGTCATCGACCTCGGTGCCGACTTCCGGCTGCCGCAGGCCGACTACGAGCGCTGGTACGGCGAGCCGCACGCCGCGCCCGAGCTCATCGACCGCTTCACGTACGGGATGACGGAGCTGTACCGGCCCGAGCTCGCGGCTGCCCGGCACGTCGCCGCGCCGGGCTGCTACCCGACGACCGCGTCGCTCGCGCTGGCCCCGTTCGTCGCGGCCGGGCTCGTCGAGCTCACCGGCATCGTCGTCGACGCGGTCTCCGGCGTCTCGGGCGCGGGGCGGGGGCTGAAGGCCACGAGCCTCTTCGCCGAGGTGGCCGACAACGTCACCGCGTACGGCCTCCTCACGCACCGGCACACCGCAGAGATCGAGCAGGCGCTCACGCACGCGGGCACCGGTCCCGTGCAGGTGCTCTTCACGCCGCACCTGGTGCCGATGTCGCGCGGGATCCTCGCCACTTGTTACGCGCGGCCATCGTCACCCGGGCTCACGACCGCGACGCTGCTCGAGTACGCGCGCGCGTACTACCAGGACGACCCGTTCGTCCTCGTCGACGAACGGTCGCCCAGCACGAAGGCCACCATGGGATCGAACGCGGTGCACCTCACCGCGCGCTACGACGACCGCACCGGCACCGTGCTCGCGATCGGCGCGCTCGACAACCTCACCAAGGGTGCGGCGGGCCAGATGGTGCAGGATGCCAACCTGCTCCTCGACCTCCCCGAGACCCTCGGTCTCCCGACCACCGGACTCATGCCGTGACCGGCGCGCACACCAGGAGCGAAGGATGAGCGTCACCGCGGTGCAGGGCTTCGAGGCCGGCGGGATCGCGAGCGGCATCAAGGCCTCGGGCGCGCCCGATCTCGCCATGGTCGCCACCACCGACCGGCGCCCCGTCACCGCCGCCGGCGTGTTCACCACGAACCTCGTCGCCGCGGCACCGGTCCAGCTCTCGCAGCGGCACCTCGTCGACGGCCGTGCCGCCGCCGTGATCCTCAATTCGGGGAATGCCAACGCCGCCACCGGCGACGCCGGCCGCGCCGATGCGCTCCGCATGTGTGAGCTCACCGCGGCGTCCGTCGGCTGTGCGACTGCCGACGTGCTCGTGTGCCAGACCGGGCTCATCGGGATCCCGATGCCGATGGCGCCGGTCGAAGCCGGCATCCCGAAGCTCGGCGCGCAGCTGTCGGCCGACCCGACCGGCGGCCTCGCCGCCGCCGACGCCATGCTCACCACCGACACGGTGCGCAAGCAGACCCTCGTCGAGCTGGACCTCGTGGGAACCAGCTCGCCCGGGATCACAGTCAGCGTCGGGGGGATGGCGAAGGGTGCGGCGATGCTCGCCCCTGCGATGGCCACCATGCTCGCGGTGCTCACCACCGACGCCGCCGTCGAGCCCGACGCGCTCCAGGTGCTCCTGCAGGACGCCGTCGCGGGCAGCTTCAACGCGCTCGTCGTCGACGCGTGCACGAGCACCAACGACACCGTCCTCGTGCTCGCCAACGGCGCCGCCGGCAACGAGGTGATCACGCGCGACAGCGGCCCCGCGTTCCACCTGCTCGGCGAGGCGCTCGCTGCCGCGTGTGCCGACCTCGCCCGTCAGATGGCCGCCGACGCCGAGGGCGCCACCAAGCTCGTCACCCTCACCGTGCGGAACGCCCGCACACGGGAGGACGCGCAGCGCGCCGCGCGCAAGGTTGCCAGCAGCCAACTGGTGCAGTGCTCGCTCTACGGCCAGGACCCGTATTGGGGCCGGGTGCTCTCGGAGCTCGGCGTGAGCGGCGCGTGGTTCGACCCCGAACGGGTCGACATCGCGTACCAGGGGATCACCGTGTGTCGCGACGGCATCGCGTCGGAGCACGACGCGCCCGCGCTCGCGGCGCGGATGACGGAACGTGACATCGAGATCGTGTGCGATCTCGGCACCGACGGGCACGGCGAGGCGACGATGTTGTTCACCGACCTCACGCACGCGTACGTCGACGAGAACATGGGCACCAGCTGATGAGCTCCGCCGCCCCGAGCGCCGACGCGCAGGACTCGATGGACGTCCACGGCAAGGCGGCGATCCTCGCCGAAGCGCTGCCCTACATCCGCGAGTTCTCGGGCAAGACGGTGGTGATCAAGTACGGCGGCCACGCGATGGAGGATCCCGCGCTCGCCGATCTCTTCGCGCAGGACGTCGTGCTCATGCGCCTCGTCGGGATGAACCCGGTCGTGGTGCACGGCGGCGGGCCCCAGATCAGCGAGCTCATGCATCGGCTCGGCAAGGCGCCCGAGTTCGTCGACGGCCTGCGTGTCACCGACGCGGAGACCGTCGACATCGTGCGCATGGCGCTGGTCGGGAAGGTGAACCGCGAGGTGGTCGGCGCCCTGAACCAGCACGGCTCGTTCGCGGTTGGGCTGTCCGGTGAGGACGCCGGTCTCATCAAGGTCGACATGCGCGATGCGCGCCTGGGCTTCGTGGGCGACGTGCGGGAGATCAATCCGGCGATCGTGGAACGGCTCCTGCGCGAGGAGCTGATCCCGGTGATCGCGACGATCGGCGTCGACGCCGACGGTCAGGCATACAACGTGAACGCCGACACCGTGGCCGGCGCGATCGCAGAGGCGCTCCAGGCCGAGAAGCTGGTGTACCTCACCGACGTGGCCGGTCTCTACGCCGACTACCCCGACGAGTCGTCACGCATCTCGCGCATCGACGTCGCGGGCCTGGCGGCGATGGTCGCCGACGGCACCGCCGACGGCGGCATGATCCCGAAGCTCCGGTCGGTGGCGCAGGCCCTGCGCGCGGGCGTGAGCCGGGCGCACATCCTCGACGGTCGCGTGCCGCACGCGCTGCTGCTCGAGTTCTTCACCCGGGAGGGCATCGGCACGATGGTCGTGCACCAGCTGGACGACGAGTCATGAGCACGTTGCAGGAGATCCAGGCGCTCGACGCCGAGCACGTGATGCAGACCTACGGTCGGCTTCCCGTCGCGTTCGTGCGCGGTGAGGGCACGCGCCTCTGGGACACGGAGGGCAACGAGTACCTCGACTTCCTCGGCGGCCTCGCGGTCGTGTCGCTCGGGCACGCGCACCCGCAGCTCGCCGACGCGCTCGCCGAGCAGGCGCGCACGCTGCTGCACGTGTCGAACCTCTACTACAACGAGGTCCAGCCGCAGGTCGCGGCGCGCCTCGACGCGCTGCTCGGTGGCGGCGGCCGGGTGTTCTTCGCCAACTCCGGCGCGGAGGCCAACGAGTGCGCGATCAAGCTGGCGCGCCGCCACGGCCAGAGCAACGGCGGACCGGAGCGCTACCACGTGCTCTCGGCGCTCGCCTCGTTCCACGGGCGCACCCTCACCACGCTCGCGGCCACCGGCCAACCGCAGAAGCAGGAGGTGTTCCAGCCCCTGCCGTCGGGTTTCCGTCAGGTCGGCTTCGGCGACCTCGAGCAGCTGCGCGCCGCGATGGACGAGCGGGTGTGCGCGGTCATGCTCGAGGCGATCCAGGGCGAAGGTGGCGTGAACCCGGTGCCGCCCGGCTACCTCGAAGCGGTGCGCGAGCTGTGCGACGAGCGGGAGGCGTTGCTGATCGTCGACGAGGTCCAGACCGGTCTCGGCCGCACCGGCCGTTGGTTCGGGTTCGAGCACGCCGAGGGCGTGCGGCCCGACGTGGTCACGATGGCCAAGGCGCTCGGCAACGGTGTGCCGATCGGCGCGTGCTGGGCACGCGACGACGTCGCCGCCGCGTTCCGGCCCGGCGACCACGCCACCACGTTCGGCGGCCAGCCGCTCGCAGCCCGCGCCGCGCTCACGGTGCTGGAGATCATGGAGACCGAAGACGTGCCGGCGCGCGCGGAGCACGCCGGCGCGCGTCTCGCCGCGGCGCTCGGCGCGCTCCCGGGCGTCGCCGCGGTGCGGGGCCGGGGCCTGCTGCTGGCGGCCGAGCTCGTGCCCCCGCTCGAGTCGGCGAAGGTCGCGACCGCGTGCCTGCAAGCCGGCTCCGTGCACGGAGATGTCGGTCTGGTCGTCAACAACGTCACGCCGACCGCGTTGCGGTTCGAGCCGCCGCTGCTCGTGTCCGACGACGAGATCGACGCCGCGGTGGCGATCCTGGGCGACGTCCTGGAGGCGCAGCAGTCATGAGTGTCCCCGGGTTCCTCGAAGTCGACGACGTCACGCCGGTCGAGCTCGCCGCGATGCTGGACACCGCCGAGCGCTGGAAGCGCGAGCCCTCGGCCGTGCCGCCCCTCCTCGCGGGGCAGGGCGCGGCCCTCGTGTTCGAGAAGCCGTCGGCGCGCACGCGTGCGTCCACCGAGATGGCGGTCGTGAGCCTGGGTGGGCACCCGATCTACATCCGCAACGAGGAGATCGGGCTCGGCGTGCGGGAGTCGGTCGCCGACGTCGCGCGGACCCTCGCCGGCTACTGCTCGGTGATCGCGGCGCGGGTGTTCGACCACACGACCCTCGAGGAGATGGCCGCCCCGGTCGACGTGCCGGTCGTCAACCTCCTGTCGGATCGGGCCCACCCGTGCCAGGCCGTCGCGGACCTCCTCACGATGCGCGAGCTGGTCGGCGACCTCGACGGGCGCCGCCTCGTGTACGTGGGCGACGGCAACAACGTCGCAGCATCGCTCGCCTACGCCGCCGCGCTGTCCGGCGTCGAGCTCACCGTGGCGTCCCCGCCGGGCTACGAGCTCGACGAGCTCACGGTCGAGCGGGCCCGCAACCTGGGTGGCGTGGTGGAGCTCACGAGCGACCCGCACGACGCGGTGCGGGGCGCCGACGCGGTCTACACCGACGTGTGGACGTCGATGGGTCAGGAAGAGGAGCGCGCGATCCGGCTCGTCGCGTTCGCGGGCTTCACCGTCGACGACGAGC
>DASUMF010000012.1:0-10125 GCA_036277835.1 Acidimicrobiia bacterium | reverse complement strand
CTCCCGACGCTCGTCTTCCGCAGCGGCGCGAGCGACGTACACCACACGCGAGAGACCTCGGAGCGCCTCGCCGCGCTCATCCCGAGCGCGCAGCTCGTCGAGCCGCCATGGGGCGACCGCGAGTGGATCGAGCGCGGCGATGCCGCGCAACAGGGTGGCGCGCTGTTCGACCACTGGAAGCTGCTCGTGCCACAGCTGGTCGAGTGGACCGACCGCCAGCATTGAGCACCGGGGGCCGCTTCTCGCGACGGCTCCCAGGTTCGCTCCAGGTGCTCCGCCACCGCGACTTCGCGTTGGTTCAGACCGGGAATTCGATCTCGCAGCTCGGCACCTGGATGCAGTACGTCGCGCTCGGCTGGGGCATCCGGGAGCTGTCGTCGTGGCCGTTCGCCGTCGCGCTCAGCCTCGTCGCCCAGTTCGGGCCGTCGCTGTTGCTGTCGCCCTACGCGGGTTCGGTCGCCGACCGCTTCGACCGCCGCCGCGTGGTGATGCTCGGGAACGTGCTCATGGTCGTCCCCCCGATGGTGATCGGCGTACTCGTCACACTCGGCATCCAGACCATCGTCTCGATCCTCGCTCTCGCGGCGCTCGGTGGCGTCGCGCAGGCGATGACACAACCCGCGATGATCGCGATCGTCCCGCGGATCGTCCCCGAGGACGAGATCACGCAGGCGATCGCGTCGTCGAGCGTGCTCCAGAACCTCACGCGGATCTTCGGGCCCACCCTCGGCGCGGTCGCGATCAGCACGCTGGGGCTCGATTGGGCGTTCTACCTCAACGGCGTGAGCTTCCTCGCGGTCGTCGCGGCGTGGGCGTTCGTGCACCCACCGTCGGAGGTCAAGGCCTCGGGCAGCGAGTCGTATGCGACGCAGATCCGCGAAGGCATCGGGTACGCGCGGCGGCACGTGCAACTGGTGCAGCTGCTCATCTATGCGGCGGTCATGTCGCTGGTCGTGTACCACTCTGCGTTGCTGCCCGTCATCGCGACGGACGTGCTCCACTCGGGCGCGTCGGGCTACGGGTTGCTGCAGTCGGCGAGCGGGGTCGGCGCGATCCTCGGGGCGCTCATCGCGGGCGAGATCGTCACCGACCGGCGTCGACGCATCGCGCTCGTCGGCGGCGTGTTCGTGACGGGCGGGGCGTACGCGATCGTCGCCTTCTCGCGGTCGCTGCCGCTGTCGCTCGTCGGACTCGGCCTCTTCGGGTTCGCGTTCTTCATGGCGAACGCCGTCTCGCAGAGCGTGTTGCTCACGGTCACGCCCGACGAGTACCGCGGCCGCATCGTCGGCCTGTACTCGACGGTGGTGTCGGGTGGCGTGCCCATCGCCGCGTTGATCGGCGGTGCGATCGGTTCCCTGCTCGGCGTCACCGAGGCGGTGGCCACGGCATCGTTCGTGCTCTTCGCGTACGGCGCGTGGTTCGTCGCCGGACGCGGCTACCGCGTCATCGGCGTGCACGAGCGGTTGGACGAACCTCTCGACGAAGGCACGCCGACCTTCTGAAGGTGCGGCCTCAGCCCTGTCGTTTCACCACGGGGAGCACCAGGGCAGACGGCCGGGTCGCGTCGTGGAACACCTCGTTGCGTGAAGGGCACGCGTTCGACTCGAAGAACGGGAAGTCGCTGGTGGACACGTCGATGCGGATGCGATGGCCCCGCAGGAACAGGTTGGCGATGGCCCAGACCTCGACGTCGAAGCGGTACACCTTCCCCGACTCGAGGGCGACCGGCGCCTCGTGCGACTGGACGTGGGAGCCCTTCAGCGCGCCGGTGTTGAGAAGCTTCGAGCGGCCGTCGGGGGCGACGTCGCACAGGCGGACGCACCAGTCCACGTCGGCGGCATCGGTCGACGCGTAGAGCACGAGTCGCGGGGTACCGATCACCTCGAGGTCGGCGTCGAGCGACGCCGAGGTGTAGGTGAGGCACCCGGCCTCGAACGGTCGCTGGTCGGCGACGTCGCGCGGGGTGCGGTTGGGCGCGGACGGGTCGTGCGCGATCACGTCGGGCACGTCGTCGTCACCGCCTGCCGCGGCCTGGAGCACGAGGGCGCCGTCGTTGAGCGACACCGCGCTCCCCGTCGGCCCGGCTCCCAGGAAGAACGACGTGTCGACGGTCGGCACCGGCCAGGCCGGCTCGTCGATGTAGTCCTCCTTGCCCATGAGGTACAGCCGCACGGGTGGCTCGTCGAGCACCCCGTTGTCGGCACCCCGCAGGAAGTGGTCGAACCACGCGACGTGGAGCTTGCCCAGACCGCCGTCGCCGAGGTCGGTGCGCGTCATCAGGCTTCCCGGCGCGACGAGCAGCCGCTTCGGCACGTCGATGGCCTCGTGGCTCGTGAGGGTGCCGCGGATGAAGTGGTCGTACCAGACTCCCCCGTGCAGCGTCGGGATCGTGATCTCGTTCGCGCGCCGGATGAAGCTGCGGTCCTGCCAGAAGCCGTCGTACGCGTCGTGCTCGTACATCTCGGTGAGCCAGTCGAGGTTCGCGGCGTTCCGGCTCGACGCGACCCGCTCGCCGTAGTGCATGAAGCGCGATTCGTACACCGCGCGCTTGCGCTCGTAGCTCGGCGCGTCGGGGTCGCCCGGGTCGATCGGTGCGGTCCGCTGGTGCATCCCGACCGACCAACTGATGCGGTTCTCGAAGCGGAACACGCCACCCACGCGCCACTGGTCGAAGTAGAAGTCGCCGGGGTGCATGTTCGCGGCCATCGCCTCGAGGTGCGGCGGACGCGTCAGCGCGGTGATGTAGCACGAGATCGCGGCGGCCGACGCGCCCATGACGCCGATGTGACCGGTGCACCACGGCTGGTCGGCCAACCACTCCACGAGGTCGTAGCCGTCGAACGGACCACCCTCGAGGTTGTAGTAGTCGTACACGCCTTCCGAGAAGCCCGTGCCGCGCGCGTCGGCGACGGCCACCACGAAGCCCGCGTCCACGAGTGGCTTCACGCTCATCAACATCGGGTTGAACCCGGGCGGCATCGGTGGGAGCGGCAACGACTGGATCGGACGGCCGTCGGAGCCGAGCGGCATCTGGAACGTCGCGTCCTTCTGGTACGGGGTGACGAGCACGATGGCGGCGTGCGCGGTGAGCTCGCTCGGACGGTAGAGGTCGACGGCAAGGCACACGCCGTCGCGCATCGGCACGTAGGTGTCCTTCTCGATCTCCATCAGACGATGTTGCCCCAGAGCTCGCGTTCGGCGCCGTCGGGATCGTCGTCGATGATCGACTTCTCACCGAACAGCATCGTGGCGCGACGGTCGGTGTCGTAGGTTTCCCAGGGCGCGAGCCCGTCGTGGTTCGGGTCACCGGCGCGCGCCAACGCGACCACCGCACCGCTCATCTCCGCCGCGAGCTGGACACGACCTGGCCCCTCGCTCGTCACGGTGGCCGCGTCGAGGTTGTCGAAGAAGAACGGGTAGTCGACACCGTGCCCGGCGCCGATGAGTCCACCGAATGCGGGCGACTCCCAGTCGAAGCGGTACATGAACACGGGCGCCGAACCAGACGACGCGCACGTCTCCGCCATCCGGATCGACGGGATGCGCATGTGGTGATCGGTCGAGATCGCGAGGTGGAGGTCGCGTGGGTTCGCGTCAGGACGGGTGCGCCGGTAGCCGGCGACCACTTCCTCGGCGCGGTCGCCCAGAGGCGCACGGAGCTGTTCGAGCAGCCACGCGTCGTCGGGCTCTCCCTCGGGCGCGGGCATCGCCATCGCGAAGGTCTTGAACTCGTCGCGGCAGGTGCCGATCATCATCGGCACGTCGGGCGCCGATCCATTGCGGATCGCGTCGACCGGATCCGAGGTGATGTAGGTGCCGTCGAGCACCGGCGCGTAGCCCCGCCCGACCCCGATGCCGGTCATGGCCATCCCGATGGTCTGCTGCGCCTCCATCAGGCGCTCGCCCGGCATGTCGTGCAACTCCGAGAGCTGCTTCGACGTCAGCCCGAGCGCGTCGAGCGTCGCCTCCGCGAGCGCGGTGGCGTCTGATGCGGTCTCGCAACGGAGGCTCGAGCCGCTCATCAACGACGCTGCGTGGAAGAGGCCGTGCGCGCTCGGCATCGCCAACAACGTCGACGTCTTCCACCCGCCGCCCGATTCGCCGTACGCCAGCACGTGCGATGGATCGCCGCCGAATGCGGCGATGTTGTCGCGCACCCATTCCAGCGACGCGACGAGGTCGAGGATGCTGGTCGCGCCCGACGCCGCGTACTCCTCGCCACCGATCTCGGCCAGGTACAGGTGGCCGAGGATGCCGAGACGGTGGTTCACCGTGACGACCACCGCGTCGCGCTTCGTGGCGAGCGCCGCGCCGTCGTACGCAGGCCAGGAGCCCGAGCCGGTCGTGAACCCGCCCCCGTGGAAGTACACGAGCACCGGTCGATCAGCGCCCGAGGTCGACGGCGTCCACACGTTCAGCACGAGGCAGTCGTCGCCGACCGATGGCTCGGCCATCCCGCCGAAGACCACCATCATGTCGCCGGCGCCCTCCACCTGGGGTTGCCAGGACGACGGCCCGAACTCGAGCGTGTCGCGCACGCCGGCCCACGGCTCCACCGGTCGCGGTGCCTGGAAGCGGTGCACGCCTCCCGTGTCGGCGGCGTAGGGCACACCCAAGAACGTGCGCACCCCGTTGCGGACCGCACCCTTGACCTTGCCACCTGTGGTCTCGACCACGCTGTCGCTCATCACTCCCCCTCGTGTCGGATCCGGCGAGTCTTGCGCAAACTGGCGCATTGCGTCACATGACGTGGCAAGGTGCGACCCGGTGGCGGCCGCCCCGTCGGCGCGAGACTCGTCGCCCATGGGCGTGCGCACGGATCTCGCGGTGGTCGAGGAGGGCGACGGCGATCCGCTTGTGGTCTTCGTGCACGGCGTGCTCGACCGTGGCCGGTCGTTCCGCCGGGTGGGGCGCGCGCTCGACGGCGAGTGCCGCACCATCTGGTACGACCGTCGGGGCTACGGAGCAGCAGTCGACGCGCCCGGGACGCCCGCAGGCGTGGCCGAGCACGCCGACGATCTCCTCGCGGTGCTCGACGGCCGGCACGCAGTCGTGGTCGGGCACTCCTTCGGGGGTGTCACCGCCCTCGGCGCCGCCCTGCGGGCGCCGGACCTCGTCGACGCGCTCGTGCTCTACGAGACGGGGATGGCGTGGCTGCCCACGTGGGACGACCGTTTCCTGCGAGAGCTGTTGTGGGGGGAAGATCCCGCGCGCGAAGGCGCGCGTCTCATGTACGGCGAGCGCTACGACGCGATGACCGACGACGAGCGCCGCACGCTCGAGCGTCAGGCGCGGGCGTTCGTCGCCGAGGAGCGGTCGGTGCGGCGCGGCGGGCCGCCGTTCGACGTCGCCGACGTGCGCGTCCCGCTCGTCTACGGCCTGGGCGATCAGTACCACTTCCCCGCGGTGCCCGACTACCTCCGCACCGCGGTGCCCGACGCCGAGATCGTGGTGGTGCCCGGCGCCGACCACAACGCGCACCGCAACCATCCCGAGGCGTTCGCCGGGCTCGTGCGCCGCGGCATCCAGCTGGCGGCGCGGCGTAGCCTCTGATCGTGACCGAGATCGCAGGCATCGCCCACGTCGTGCTGCGAGTCGAAGACTGGAAGCGCGCCTCCCGGTGGTACCAGGACGTGCTCGGCTTCGAGCGGCGTCGCGGCGACGGGTTCAGCTGCTTCGTGCATCCCGAGTCGGGGTTCGCGCTCCTGTTGCGCCCGTGCGACGAGGCGACGGAGCCGTCGTCGTCGCCGCGCCAGCGGCTCGATCACATCGCGATGCACGTGCCGTCGGTCGCCGAGCTCGAGGTCTGGCAGCGCACCCTCGCGTCCAAGGGCATCGACGTCACGATCGACCACCAGCCCTCGATCGGCGCGTCGATCACCCTCCACGATCCCGACGGCGTCGAGATCGAGCTGTTCACGCCGTCGGAAGGCTCGGTCCTCGAGGTCGCGCCGCGCGTCGCACCGACGGGATGACGGCGGGTCCGGCCCGCGCCGCGTCGATCGCCGACGCGCTCACCTTCATCGGCACCCACTCGCACGTGTACCTGCTCGGCCGGCGACCCGATGGCTACCCGACGGGGTGGGCGATGACGGCGCGCGCCCGCGACGACGCCGTCGACTTCAGCACGTACCGCGCGAGCGCGAAGGTCCGCCACCTCGCGGCCGCGGGCGTCGCGAGTGTGCTCGCGATGTCGGACGACCGCGCTGATCACTGCGTGCTCCTCGCCGAAGGCCCGCTGGCCGTGCTCGACGGTGCGGTCTGGTTCGACGACGACGCGCCGGTCGCGGCGCGACCGGACGTGCACCGGCAGGTGCCGGCCGAGGTCGTCGAGAAGGTCGCGTCGCGTCACGAGAGCGGGAAGCGCTGCGTGCTTCGAGTCACGATCGAACGTGCCCGGTTCTCCGAGCGGCTGGTCTGAGCCGTGGCGAAGCGCGACATCCGCATGTCGGACGACGAGATCGCGCGCTTCCTCGCCGCGCAGTCGACCGCGACGGTGATCGGCTCACCGCCGTCGGGCGCACCGAGCGCCGCGGTCGGCCGGCTGGAGTACGACGACGGCGCGGTCGCGTTCTCAGTCCACGACGACGACCCGGTCGTCGCGCTGCTCGCCGACGACGATCGCACGTGCTGCGTCGTCGAGCAGTTCCCCTCGTACTACGAGATCGCCGGCGTGATGCTGCACGGTCGAGCGCGCCGCCGCGATGCTGCCGCACCGGGCGAGGCGACCTTCGACCTCGCCGTCGAGAAGGTCGTCAGCTTCGACTTCGCCAAGCTCAGGGACGTGAGCTGAAACCAAAGATCAGTATTTCGGGACGAGCGCGGAGACGTCGTCGCCGGCCATCATCTTGCCCATGAGGCCGGTGTCCCAGTAGTCCGTCCAGCGGATGATCCTGCCGTCACGCACGATGAAGGTGCCCATCACCGGGAGCGCGTGCACGGTGCCATCAGGGCCGCGCACGTGGTCGGTGCGCTCGTTCATCACCACGTTGCCCTCGGCGACCGCGTTGTGCGTCGTGTACTCGTACGAGTCGGCGAACATCGCGAACTGGCCGGCCAGGTTCGCGAGGACCTCCTCGATGCCGACCGACGCCGGCATGCCGGTGTTCTGGTAGACGACGTCGTCGGCGAGGTACGAGCGCAAGGCCTCGGCGTCGCGCTTCACCATCCCGTCGCAGAACTCCTGGACGACCTGCTTCGCTTCCATCGTTCCTCCTCGCGCGCTGATCGACGTCACCGTGCTGCTCGCCCGCGGCGAACGGTACGATCCCGCGCACTTCGCCGTCGACGGGCACCAGCATGACACCAAGCCGGGTCTCCACCACCGAACTCGCGTTCAACGACCCCGCCTTCGGCGCCGAGGTGCTCGGGCGCGCCGCGATCGCAGGGCTCGGCATCACCGCCACGGGCAAGGTCTACGGACGCAGCGCCGGCGACTTCGCGGCCGAGGCAGTTCGCCTCGCGGTGGCCGACGCCGGCCTGACCCTCGACGACGTCGACGGCCTGCTGCTGAGCAACGGCATCTCCGGCGGGGTCGAGCCACGCCTCCAGAAGGAGCTGGGCCTGCGGAACCTCCGGCTGATGAACCAGATGGCCTCGGCCGGGGCGACTGCGATCGCCCAGGTGCAGTACGCCGCGCTCGCCGTTGCCACCGGCCTCGCCTCGGCGGTCGTGTGCGTCCACGCCGACGCGCCGCTCGAGCAACCCGGCGAGTCGTCGGGTGCGGTGTACGGCGCGCGTCGGCGCGGGCCTCGAGGTCTCGGCGCAGTGGGTGTCGCGTCGGGCCTCCGCGGCGCGAACGGGTCGTACGCCCTCGCCGCGCGTCGGCACATGGAGCGCTTCGGCACGACGAGCGAGCACCTGGGCGCGATCGCGGTGGCGCAACGTGCGTGGGCGACGATGAACGAGCGAGCACAATTCCGCGACCCGATCACCATCGCCGACCATCAGGCGTCGCGCTGGATCGCGGAGCCACTCCACCTCCTCGACTGCTGCATGGTGTCGAACGGTGGCATCGCGGTGCTCGTGACCAGTGCGGATCGTGCCCGCGACCTCGCGCAGCCGCCCGTGCACCTGTGGGGCGCCGCGCAGACCCATCCCGGGTACACGATGGCGCGCGGCTGCGAGTTCGGGTTCGCGTCGGGCGCGGCGATCTCAGGTCCTGCCGCGATGACGATGGCGGGGATCACGCCGGCCGACGTCGACGTCGCCGAGCTCTACGACTGCTACACGTACACCGCGCTGCTCACGCTCGAGGACTACGGCTTCTGCGCGAAGGGCGAGGGCGGCCCGTTCGCCGCGAGCGGCGTGCTAAGCCCCGGTGGCTCGCTGCCCCTGAACACCGGTGGCGGCCAGCTGTCGAGCTTCTACCTCTGGGGGATGACGCCGTTGTCGGAAGCCGTGATCCAGGCGCGGGGTCAGGGCGGCGCGCGCCAGGTACCCCGCCACGACGTGATCGTCGCGAGCGGCAACGGCGGCATCCTCGACCACCACGGGACGCTCGTGCTCAGCCCGCAGGTCAAGTCGTGAGCGGCTTCTCGATCGAACGCGACGAACGGTCGGCGCCGTTCTTCGACGCGGCCGCCGAGGGTCGGCTGTTGATACGGCGATGCGAGGTGTGCGGCGCCGCGTACGCGCCGCACGTCGCGCGCTGCCGCGACGGCGAGGAGCTCACGTGGGAGGAGGCGTCGGGCGACGGCACGCTCGTCACGTGGGCGGTCGAGCACACCGCGCCACTCGATCCGGTGCTCGCAGCGCCCGACGGCAGCGTCGTGTTCGGCTTCGTGGAGCTCACCGAGGGCCCGTGGCTGCAGGTGCCGATCGTCGACGTCGAGCCGTCGACGCTCCGCGCAGGCGTCGACATGCACGTCCGATTCGTCCGCCCCGGCGACGGCGAGGCCATGCCCGCCTTCGCACCGATCACTGGAGCACCGGCACCATGAGCAACGAGCACGCCGAACGCGCCGGGAGCCTCGCGGTCGGGTTCCTGGGTGTCGGGCAGATGGGCCGGCCGATGGTCGACCGACTCGCGGCCACCGGCTGGGCACCGAGCGTGTACGTGCGCCGGCCCGACCTCGCCGTGGAGTTGCGCGGAGCCAATGTGGCGGTCGCCGAGTCCGCCGCTGCACTCGCCGCTGCGGTCGACGTGCTCGTCGTGTGCTTCTTCTCGGATGCCCAGTTCCGCGAAGTGATGCTCGACGACGGCGCGCTCGCGGCGATGCGACCCGGTGCGATCGTCGCGACCCACACCACGGGCAGCCCCGATCTCGTGCTCGAGCTCGCGGATCGCGCACCGGATGGCGTTCGGATCGTCGACGCACCGGTGAGCGGCACGGCCGTCGACATCGCCGCCGGGCACCTCACCGTCCTCGTCGGCGGGGATCGGGCCGACGTCGAACGCGTGCGTCCGGTCCTCGCCGCCTATGCCGACCCGATCATCGAGGTCGGCGCACTCGGTGACGCGATGCGCGTGAAGCTCGTGAACAACCTTCTGTTCACCGTGAACCTGCGCATCGCGCTCGAAGCCGGAAACCTCGCACAGTCGCTCGGCGTCGCGCCGTCCGACCTCGCGCGTGCGCTCGCGCACTGCAGCGGCGACACCTACGCGTTGCGCCTCCTCTCCACCGGCGCCTCGCCCGAGCAGCTCGAAGCCGGTGTCCTCCCCTACCTCGCGAAGGACGTGAGCGTCGTCCGCGAGGTCGGTGCTGGGATGGGCGCAGACCTCGGCCTCCTCGGCGAGCTCGCAGGGTGGGTCGATCGACCCGAGGCCTGAGGTGGTCGCGCCCGTGTCGCCAGGCGGCCGGTCGATGGGGTAAACAGCGTTGAAGTCACCAGCTCGAGACCCCAACCAAGGAGCTTCGTCGTGGACGAGTCCGTGGAATCCCGCGCCGGACGGTTCCCCATCGCTGACGCCGACAACCACCTCTACGAGACGCGCGACGCCTTCACGCGATACCTGCCGCCCGAGCGCGCCGACATGATCCGCTTCATCGACATCGAGGGCCGCATCACGCTCGTCGTGAAGGACAAGCTCGCGTTCATCCTCCCGAACCCGACGCTGGAGAAGGTGCCGCCGCCCGGATACTACGACGACATCGACAACAAGCCGCGCATCATCGTGAGCCC
>DASUMF010000011.1:0-3099 GCA_036277835.1 Acidimicrobiia bacterium | reverse complement strand
GCTCGGCCGCACGCGACATCAGGATGTCGCCCATCTTCCGCACGATCGCGGCACGCTCCGACGGCTTCATCCACTGCCACGGACCTTCGTCGAAGGCGTGACGGGCCGCTTCGATCGCCCGCGCGGCGTCCTTGGGCGAGGCCTCCGGCACGGTGCCGGAGGCCTCCACCAAGGACGCAGCCCGGGCGATCGAGGCCGCACGACGCGCGTTCGACGAGGGCCCGTGGCAGTGGATGAAGCCGTCGGAGCGCGCCGGGATCGTGCGGAAGATGGGCGACATCCTGATGTCGCGTGCGGCCGAGCTGCGCGAGCTGATCGTGGCCGAGACCGGCTCCGCCGGGTTCATCACCGACTTCGTGCAGGCCGCCGGGTCGATCGGGATGTTCGAGTCGAACGCCCGCCTCGCGGAGTCGGGCTTCGACTGGATCCAGGTCGACCCGCCGACGGGCGGGCCGATGGGGATGGGCGGCAGCGCGACCATCCGCGAGCCTGTGGGTGTGGTCGGCGCCATCACGCCGTTCAACTTCCCGTTCATGCTCAACGTCGTGAAGACGGCACCCGCGCTCGCGGCGGGGTGCACCGTCGTGTTGAAGCCGCACCCGTGGACGCCGCTCGACGCGTTCCTGATCGCGCAGGCGGCCGAGGAGGCGGGCGTGCCCGCTGGTGTGTTCAACGTGATCACCGGTCACGCGGAGGTCGGTGAGGAGCTCACCACCAACCCGCTCGTCGACATGATCACGATGACCGGCTCGACCGCGACCGGCCGGCGCATCATGGCCGCAGGGTCCGAGACGATGAAGCGCCTCCACCTCGAGCTGGGTGGCAAGTCGGCGCAGGTGGTGCTCGACGACGTGGGCGAGGACTACGCGCGCTCGATCGGCTTCGGTGCCGTGCTCACGCACGCGGGTCAGGGTTGCGTGTTGCAGACCCGCCTGCTCCTGCCGGAGCACCTGCTCGACGCGTACAAGGAAGGCGTGCACGCCGCGCTGGCGGGCGTCACGATCGGCGACCCGGTCGACCCGTCGACGACGCTCGGGCCGCTGATCCGTGAGCAGCAGCGCGCCAAGGTCGAGATGCTGGTGCAGTCGGGCATCGACGAGGGCGCCGAGGTGGTCTGCGGGGCCAAGCGCCCCGACGGCATCGACAAGGGCTTCTTCTACGAGCCGACCGTGCTGATCGGCACCAACGACATGCGCATCGCCCAGGAGGAGATCTTCGGGCCCGTGCTCACCGTGGTTCCGTACTCCGGCAAGGACGCCGACGGTGTGCGGCTCGCCAACGACTCGATCTACGGCCTCGGCGGTGGCGTGGTCGCGGCGAACACCGCGCGCGCGTTCAACGTGGCACGTCAGATCCGGGCGGGCAGCATGAGCGCGCAGGGCGTCGGCGGCGCGCCACTCGCCGACCTCGGGCCTGGTGGCGGCCAGGGACCCGGCTGGGGCTCCGACTTCGCGGGCATCGGGCAGACCGGTGCGTTCGGTGGCTACAAGCAGAGCGGCATCGGCCGCGAGTGGGGCCACCTCGGGTTCGAGACCTTCACCGAGGTGAAGAGCCTCTCCTGGAGCTGAGCACCGACGATCGTCGCTGATCGGCCCGGTCGGATGACCGGGCCGATCACGCGAGTGCGGGGAGCACCTGCGCCTCGTAGAGGTGCAGGCACTCCCACGCCATCGCCGGGGGGATCCCGCCCACCATCGGGTGGAAGAACGCGAACGCGCCCTCGCCCATCGCGCGCAGCTCGTCGGCGTACGCGTCCGGCGTCAGGATGCGGTACTGGCCGTCGACGCGCACGCGCTCCGCGGTGGTGACCTTGTACGGCCCCTCGAGCCCGGCGTCGTCGAGCCAGGCGCCGTACGCGTTCGTCTCGTGGAGGAAGTACGGCACGAGGCGCTCCCAGGCCTCGGCGGGATCCTCGGCGAGGAACGTCGTGACCATGGAGCCGGGATGCATCGAGGGCCCAGGGTCGGGCTTGCCCAGGGCGACGCACTCGTCGCGGTACGCCGGCCAGCAGTCGCCCGACACCGGCGCGAATCCGTCGGCGATGCGCGCCGCGCGGCGCGCGACCACGTCGGACGACCCGCCCAAGACGAGCGGCGGGCCACCCGGTCGATGGGGGACCGGCGTCACCTGCACCGTGCGTCCCCGATACTCGAACGGCTCACCCGTCCACGCCTGTCGCAGTGTCTCGACCACCTCGGTGGTCCGGCGGCCGCGCTCGGCGATCGGCACCCCGAACATCTCGAACTCGTCGGCCACGTAGCCGCCACCGAGCACGAGGTCGACCCGGCCCTCACTCAGGCCGTCGAGCACCGCGAGGTCCTCCGCCAGGCGCAGCGGGTCGTAGAAGGGCGCGATCAGCGCGCCGATCGCGATCCGCACGTTGCTGGTGCGGGCGGCGACCGCGGCCGCGAACAGCAACGGGCTCGGGAGGTAGCCGTCGTCGGATCCGTGGTGCTCCGACACGCTGACCGCCACGCCGCCGCGCTCGTCGGCCCACGCGGCCATGTCGACGGCGGCGCGCAGTCGTTCCGAGGCGGACACCCCCGCGAACGCCGGGTTCCGGAGATCGAACCGCAGCCCGAGCATCACCATGCGGGAACGCGTCAGTCGATGCCGTAGAGCGCTCGCGCGCTCTCGCTCGTGATCGCGCGCTTCTGCTCCTGGGTCAAACCGTCGAGCGCTTCGGTGAGCTCCTCGGTGACGCCCGGGAACTTGGCGTCTGGGTGCGGGTAGTCGGAGGCCCAGATGATGCGGTCGGCGCCGCACAGCGGCGAGTTCGCGGTGAACCCGAGCATCGACTCGTCGGGGTCGAAGCTGATCCAGCACTGACGGCGGAAGTACTCCGACGGCAGCATCTTCAGCCAGGGCACGTCCCAGCTGAACTTCTTCGAGTGGTGGTCGAGCCGTTCGAGCCACGGCACCAACCAGCCGCCGTTCGCCTCGAGGAACATGAACTTCGCGCCGGGGAAGCGCTCGGCCACGCCGCCGGAGGTGATGTAGCAGAGCGAGCTCATGACGTCGACGGGGTTGGCGATCGCCTGCGTGAAGTAAATGTTGGGCAGCATGCCCACCTGGCGCGGCGCCATGTCCTCGAGCGGC
>DASUMF010000010.1:0-2222 GCA_036277835.1 Acidimicrobiia bacterium | reverse complement strand
GTCGTGCACCGCGTACCGACTCTGCCAACCGAGTGGTTGGCGCACCTCGGCACGGCGGTCGCGGCGCGGGCCCTCGGGGCCGGCCGGCATTCGTCGACTGCGTTTGAACATGGTGCGACCTCACGCTCGCGCTGCCCTGGAGTTCCCGGTTCGGCATCGCCGCGGTGCTCCTTGACAGCGCCGTGACGCAGGGCACGTGTGTCGCGTGACCGGGTCGATCCGCTTCGGTCAGAGCGTCAGGCCGTTGGCATCGAGGGAACGTCGCCCCGGAGGAGGGTTCTGTCCGGTCAGCAACGCCTCCATCCTCGGGCGGAGGCCCTCGAGCGCCGACGGGTGGGGGAAGATCCAGAACTGGTCGGCCATGACCGCGTCGTGCACGAGCTCGGCCACCTCCTTCGGCGGGAGGCCGCCAGCCGTGCCGGTAGCGATCATCTCGAGGCGCGCGGCTGCGGCCGCGGTCGGCGGGTCGGAGCGCGCTGCCCACTCGGGCCGGCTGCGTTCGCTCCGGGCGAGGTCCGTGTCGACGAAGCCGGGGCAAAGGCACGACATGCCCACCGCCGAGCCCGCGGCGCGCAACTGGTTGAAGGCGCCTTCGGTGATGCCGACGACCGCCCACTTGCTCGCGGCATAGGACCCGTACGCGGGGCTGACGCCGGCCAATGAAGCGGTGTTCACGACGTGGCCCTCGTTCTGCTCGACCAGCAGGGGCAAGAAGGCGCGCATGCCGTGCACGACGCCCCAGAAGTTGACGCCCATGACCCATCGCCACTCCTCCAGCGTCTCCGACCGATCGCCGACACCTGCGTTGTTGCACACGACGTGCACGGCGCCGAAGCGCGAGAGCGCGGCGTCGCGCAACGCGTCGACCGCCCTGTCGTCGGAGACGTCGGTGCGCACCGCCAGCGCGTCCACGCCCATGGCGCCGACGTGCGTCGCGGCGGCCTCCAGGCGCGGCTCCTCGATGTCGGCGAGCACGACGTTGGCGCCCGCACGAGCGAACCGCTCGGCGAACGCGAGACCCATGCCCGAAGCTGCACCGGTGACGACCGCCGTCTTTCCCTGCAGAGAATCCATCGAACGATCCCTCTCTCGTCTGACCTGACGCGTCACGCGTGCAGGTCGGCAATCGTCGCACGCCCCGAGGACTGGCGGCCGCAGCGAAGCTGCGCGAACGTTCGCGGACCGACGAGCACGGGCTCCGAGGTGAGAAGAGTGAGGGGCTTCAGTGGACGCACCGTCGACCGGATCCGACCACGAACTCAGCGTCTCGGGAACGCTGTTGCACCCCGGCGTGACGATCGAGACACTCGAAGAGATCTTCGACGACTTCCGCGATCCGCGCCAGGAGTGGCGACGACTCTTCTCGGAGCTGCTCGGCACCTTCTTCCTCGTGCTCGTCGCTGCCGGCGGCGGCATGATGGGCGAGGCGTTCCCGAACACGATCAGCCGCACCGCTGCCGTCGTCGCGCCCGGATTGATGGTGCTCGCGATCATCCTGTTCATGGGCAAGGTGTCCGGTGCGCACCTCAACCCCGCGGTGAGCGCGGCGTTCGCGTTGCGCGGTGACTTCCCGTGGTGGCGCGTGCCCGGATACGTCGTCATGCAACTCGGTGGTGCCGCACTCGCGGCATGGTTCCTGCAGGCCGTGGTGCACACGTCCGCGTCGTTCGGTTCGAACTACCCGGCCGCGGGCTTCTCCGCTGGTGACGCGTTCTGGATGGAGCTGATCCTCACGTTCGGTCTCGTGAGCGTGATCCTCGGCACGGCGTCGGGTGCGCAGAACCTCGGCATCATCGGAGCGCTGGGCGTCGGCAGCTACATCGCGCTGGCCGGGTTGTGGGGGAGCCCGATCTCCGGCGCGTCGATGAACCCGGCGCGCACCTTCGGGCCCGACGTCGTCTCGGTCGACTTCACCTCGTACTGGGTGTACGTCGCCGGGCCGTTGGCCGGAGCCGTCGTCGCGGTCGGGGTCGCGTTCGTGCTCCGAGGTCGCGGTGGCGGCCGATCCGGTTCCGGTGCCGCGCAGGGTGCGCTCTTCACCGAGGTGGCGGAGCCCGACCAGGCCTGACCCGCTCGCCTGCTGCCCGGGCAACCGTGACGGGCGATGCCTACGCAGGGCCGATCTCGTCCTCGGTCGGTCGGAAGGCGTCGCGGAGCCGTGGCCCGACCACGGGCGCTTCGAGGGCTGGTGCCGCGCCCTCCGCGAGGAGCGACTCCTCGCG
>DASUMF010000009.1:0-3935 GCA_036277835.1 Acidimicrobiia bacterium | reverse complement strand
CGTCAGCCAAGCTGTCAGCGCTGCGACTGCCGACAGGCGTGACGTGTCCTGACCGGCCTCGTCGGGCACGGGTGGCAAGAGATCCGTCGTCCGGCAGCGATCAGGTGCGGGGTGGTTGCTCGAGGCGGGCGGCGAACACGGCTGCCTGGGTCCTGCGCTCCATCCCGAGCTTCGCGAGCACGTTCGAGACGTAGTTCTTCACCGTCTTCTCGGCGAGGAACATCTCGTTCGCGATCTGGCGGTTGGTGAGCCCGTCGGCGATGAGTGCGAGGATCCGTCGCTCCTGCGGCGTCAATTGCGCGAGCCGATCGTCCTCTTCGGGCGGGTGACGAAGCCGGTCCGCTGCTCGGTCGGCACTCGCCGCGTCGAGCAGCGACTCGCCCGCGGCCACGCGCCGGACGGCGTCGACGATGTCGTTGCCGCGGATCTGCTTCAGCAGGTAGCCCGAAGCACCAGCCAGGATGGCCTGTACCAGCGCCTCATCATCGGAGAACGACGTGAGCATGATGCAGGCCACGTCATCGAGCTGGGCGCGGATCTCACGGCACACGGTGACACCGTCGCCATCGGGGAGGCGGACATCCAGGATCGCGACGTCGGGCCGTACGGCCGGGAGGCGCGTGAGCGCACGCTCGGCGGTGTCGGCCTCGCCCACGACCTCGATGTCGTCCTCGGCTTCCAGCAGCTCGCGCACCCCGCGCCGAACGATCTCGTGGTCATCGAGCAGGAAGACACGGATCGGGCCGGGCCCACTCACGGAGCCGAATCCTACCGAGCAGCGGGCTGTTCCTCGCCCGAAGGTCGAGGTCGACCTCATCGGGCGGGCAGACGACGTCAGCGAACGCTGGGACCTCCGGCCCTGTCGTCCAGCTGGTCGTCGTTGCATGCTCACGACGTGGCGGTCCAGCACATGCTCGTGGCGCTCGATGGCTCAGAGGGCGCACACCGCGCTGCCGCCTGGGTCGCCGACCTGGCGCGCCAACTCGACGCTACCGTCGTGGCGGTGCACGCGCTCGGGTTGTTGCACCAACGCGCCGACGGCTCGTTCCACGCCGCCGACGAAGATCGCGATGCCATCTGGCGCGAGCTCAGCGAGGATTGGTGCGCGCCGCTGCGCGGCGCCGGCGTCGTGCCGATCACGATGCTCGCGGAGGGACCGGCGTCCCTCGCGATTCTCGCGACAGCCGACGAAGTGGACACCGATCTGATCGTGCTCGGGAGCCGCGGCCTCGGCGGGTTCCCGCATCTCCTCTTGGGCAGCACGAGCGCACAGGTTGTCGAACACAGCACCCGCGCGGTGGTTGTCGTGCCGAATTTCCCGGCGGCGTGGCGCCCGCGGTACCGGTGACCATGGCGTTCGCCAGCGGAGACGAGGGCGACGTCGTCCTCGCAGACGGCGGATCGGCGCACCTCCGCGTCGTACGACCCGACGACCTCGATTCGGTGCAGTCGCTCTACGAGGCGTTGTCGAGCGAATCCCGTCGGCGGCGGTTCCTGAGGCCGATCACACCCGCGCACGCAGCCGTCCAGGGCGCCGACACCGATGTCGACGGCCACCACTTCGCGTTGGTCGCCGAAACCGACGGCGGACTGGTGGGCGTCGCCGACTGGTACCGGTTGCCCGACGATCGCGCTGAGGTCGCGTTCACTGTGCTCGACCGTGAGCAACACCGCGGGATCGGTTCGCTGCTCCTCGAGCATCTCGCCGACGCAGCGATCTCACGAGGCATCACGACGTTCGTCGCCTCGGTGTTGGCGACCAATGCCCCGATGCTGCAGGTGCTCACCGATGCGGGATACCGGGCGGTGTGGGACCGCGCGCACGACGTCATCGAGGTCGAGCTCGACCTCACCAGCACCGACGCGCTCGTCGCCGCCCGCGAAGAGCGAGAACGACGCGCCGAGTCACGCTCGGTCGCGCGCTTGCTCGCGCCGAGGTCGATCGCAGTCGTGGGCGCAAGTGCACAGGATCGCACCATCGGCCACGCGCTCGTGCAGAACATCGTCGACGGTGGGTTCATGGGAGCGGTGTACCCCGTCAATCCGCACGCCATGGAGATCCACGGGCGCCCCGTATGGCGCACGGTCGCGGAGATTCCCGGTCCGGTCGACGTGGCGATCGTCGCCGTGCCCGCATCCGCCGTCGAAGCGGTGCTACACGACTGCATCGCGAAGCACGTCCGCGGGGTGGTCGTGATCACGAGCGGGTTCGCCGAAGTCGGAGCCGGTTCGAGCGAAGCAGAGCTCGTTGCGCTCGCGCGCGCCAATGGCATGCGCATGATCGGACCCAATTGCTTCGGCATCGCGAACACTCGCGACGACGTCCGGCTCGACGCGACGTTCTCGCCGGTCGCGCCGACCGCCGGACGGATCGGCTTCGCATCGCAATCTGGCGGCGTCGGGATCGACCTCCTGTCGCGCCTCGGCGAGCGAGGGCTCGGCGTCTCGTCGTTCGTGTCCCTCGGTAACAAGGCCGACGTGAGCACGAACGACCTGTTGCAGTACTGGGAGAGCGATCCGGACAGCGACGTCGTCGTGCTCTACGTGGAGTCGTTCGGCAACCCCCGCAAGTTCGCGCGCATCGCGCGCCGCGTGGCGATGGTGAAACCGGTGGTCGCGTTGAAGAGCGGCCGCTCGCCAGCGGGCGCTCGCGGCACGATGTCGCACACGGCCGCGTTGACGAGCCTCGACGTAGCCGTCGACGAGCTGTTCCGCCAGGCGGGCGTGTTGCGGGTCGACACGATGGAGGAGCTGGTCGACACCACTGCGCTCCTGGCGCACCAGCCGCTCCCCAGGGGCAGGCGCGTGGGCGTCATCAGCAACGGAGGTGGTCCCGGCATCCTCGCAGCCGACGCGTGTGTCGCCGCAGGCCTCCAGGTGAACGAGCTGAGCGACGGGCTCCAGCAGGAACTGCGAGCGATCACTCTGCCGGGGGCAGCGGTGGGCAACCCCGTCGATCTGGTGGCGGCGGCCGACGCCGCGACGTTCGGGGCTGCGGTGCGTGCGGTGCTCGATTCGGGTGAGGTGGATGCCCTCGTCGTGATCTACGTGTCACCGCTGGTGACGGATCCCGCCGAGGTCGAGCTCGCGGTCAGCGAGGCCGCGTCGGTCACGTCCGACGTGGCGGTCGTCGCGTGCTTCCTCGGGACACAGCGCGGCAGCGGTCCAGTGACCAGCGGACCCGGTGGACGCGCAATTCCCGCGTACGCGTTCCCCGAGTCGGCCGCGTATGCGCTCGAGCGGGCCGTCCGCCTCGCGGAGTGGCGAGCGTCACCTCGTGGTGCGATCTCGCGTCTCCCGAACGTCGACGTCGAGGCGGCGCGTGCCCACGTGCTCGGTGAGCTCGTCCACATGCCGTCCGGCGGTTGGCTCGACCTCGAGGCCGCCTGCGACGTCATGGCCGACGTCGGCGCGCCGACGGCCGCGCTGCGCCGAGCCATGACGGCGGACGATGCGGTCGCTGCGGCCGTGGAGCTCGGGTTCCCAGTCGCCCTCAAGGCCGGTGCAGCCGATCTGGTCCACAAGACGGATCGGGGCGGTGTCATCCTGGGCCTCGCGGACCCCGCCGCGGTACGGGCCGCGTTCGCGGCGATGTTGGCGACGCTCGGCACGGCGATGGGTGGCGCGTACGTGCAGGCCATGGTGCCGGAAGGGGTCGAGCTGATCGTCGGCGTGACCCAGGATCCGACATTCGGCCCCCTCGTCCTCCTCGGCATGGGCGGCACCACCGCCGAGCTCGTGCGCGACACCACAGTCCGATTGGTGCCGATGACGGACCTCGACGCGGCGACGATGGTGCGGGAGCTCAAGACGTCTCCGCTGCTGACGGGCTACCGCGGCGCGCCCGCCGTCGACATCGAGGCACTCGAGGCGCTCGTGCTGCGCGTCGCCGCCCTGGCGGAAGCGGTTCCCGAGATCGCGGAGCTGGACTGCAA
>DASUMF010000008.1:0-5194 GCA_036277835.1 Acidimicrobiia bacterium | reverse complement strand
GCACCTTCCGCATCGGTCCCGAGCAGCTCGATCAGGCGTGCCTCGATGGCCTCAGGCGATCCGCCGAGTGCGCGCGCGAGCTCGACGAGGTCTTCCTCGCGGAGCGTCGACGCCGGGAGACGCTCGGCGTTCCGCAGCTCGAGGACCATCGAGATGTACTCACGGAGCAGCGCGTCGAGCGCCAGCTCGCCCTCCAACGCGCCGTTGCCCGAGCGGCGCCCGTCCCTGTCGAGGAGCCGCAGGTTGGAACCGGGCGGAACCAGATCAGTCACGGAGACACCGCACGCGTCGGCCAGCGCCTCGAGCTCCAGAGACGTCGGCATGGCCGAGCCCCGCTCGATCGCGCGCACGCGTCGGCGGCCGACCCCGGTCGCCCGCGCGAGATCGTTGACCGACATGCCGGACCCTCGACGCGCGACCGCGAGGTTGCGGCCGCACGGCCCCGCTGCTGCAGCAAGCCCCTCATCCTGCTTCATTGGCACAAGCATCGTCCGCTTCGGCTTCACGCTGTAGGGCCAGCCGGCGATCCGTGAAAAACCGGTCAACCCCCTCACTCGACACGTCGATGCACGACGTGAGGGTGACCGGTGGGGCGGTCCTGCTCGACTCGCCATCCTTCCAATTCACACACGGGCAGTCGAGCGGGGAGTGCGCCGTGGCGAAGCACGCGACATCCACCCGGGCAGAAGTCTCCTTCAACACAGGCAGGTCGACCATGGCAGATGGCCGAGCCGCCGAGCGAACGCGCTCGAAGGCAGGACGCAAGAAGGGCGCGAAGAAGGCGAGGAAGCGGGCGGAGCACGCAATTGGCGTCGCCGCCGTCCTGGAGCGCTCCGAGGAGCACCTCGTCGCGTTCACCGAGAGCCTCGAGCGGGCGATGAACGACGCGAGCGATCAGCTCGAGCGCGCCGTCGACGCCACCGAACACGAAGCGACTCGCGCCGTCGGGAGCGTCGAGCGGATGGTCGCCGATGCCCGCGACGCGATCGACGTCCACGTCGACGGCCTGACCGAGGTGAGGCGATCGTTCGGACAACGCCTCGACGCTCAACTCCGCTCGTTGACCGACGAGCTCGAATCGAATGCTCGCGGATCGCTCGTCACACTCGAGCACGCGCTCGGCGAGCTCGTGTGTGAGGCGGCCGCGCATGCCGCGTCGCAGGCGTCACTTGCGGAGGAGCAGACCCGCGACGCGGTCGGACGCGCGGTGTGCGCCGCCGAAGCCGCGGCGACCACAGCCGACGCCGACGCAGCAGCCACCACCGTGCTCGTGCACCAGTTCACCGCGCGGCTCGAGGCACTCGAGGCCGAGGTCGAGGCGCGCGCACAGCGCATCTTCGCGTCACTCGACGCGCTCGAAGCTCGCACGATCGAGCCGTCGGCAACGGCCGAGCGGGATCCCGAACCAACCCCGACCGACCAGCCCGTCGCCGACGTCCCCATCACGAGCGAGCGCGTCGAGGAACCCGAGACCTCAGAGCGGGAGCTCGTTGCGGAACGCACGACGCCGGTCGCCATTGCGACGGTGCCTGCACGGGCCGCCGACCGGTTCGCAGCCTCGTTTCCCGTCCGCGTCGTGGCGCAACTCAGCACGCTCGACTCGTCGGCGCGAGCGCTCGCCCGGACCGCCGCCGACCAGCGCGTGCGGGTCGAGGTCGTGCACCGGGCGGTTCCCGGCTCGGCGCTCGGCTCGTTCGTGCGCTTGACCGTCCACGACGTCAACGGCTGTTGGGAGTATCACGATGTCCCGGCCCAAGCCGACTCGCTCGCACCGCGCGCCGCGGTGCTCGACCTGGCGGAGACGCTCGAAGCCCTCGGCGCGCTGCGCCAGTACGAAGGCGCCGACGTCGCGGTCCACCTCAGCATCGGCGACGACGTCACCATCGGGAACACCTTGATCCTGGCGCGCGACGATCGCGACCCCGAGCTGTCGTTCGATCGGAAGCGCATCGAACGGATCGACCTCCACGCCGCGGGTCGCGACGGGCTCACGCTCGAGACACAGCTCGGACGCATCGACGTCCCGCCGCGGCTGATCTCACTCCTACGGTCGCGTCAGGCGAGCGGGGTCGAGCTCGTCACCATCGACGGAGCGCCCTGCGTGTCGGCCCTGGTGGCCGCACCGACGCCAGTCGTGAGCGCGACGATCATCGCTCGTCTCCCCGACGCCGCTGACGAGAGCTCTGAGCTCACGCGCCAGCGGCGCGTGCGTGCCGGCGACGAGATCGCGCACCTGGTGAGCGCGCTGTCGGCTGACACGTCGGCCGACGAGCTCGAGCGGATCCTCAGCGTCGGCGTCGGCTACACGAGGCGACTCGCGGCTGCACACCCGCGGCTGCCGGGCGCGCTCGTCGACGAGCTCGTCACCGACGGGACGGACACCATGCGCGCGGCCGCGGCGTCGAACCCGAACATCGGCGCCGATGCAATGGCGGGCGCCGTCGCCGACGAGTCACCGCTGGTGCGCGCGGCGATCGCGGGCAACCCGCGGATCGAGCTCGCGCAGCTCGGCGCGCTCGCTGCGGACACCGATCCACGGGTGCGGGCCACCACGACCGCGAACCCGACGATGACACCGGCGCTCCTGCGTCAGCTCGCCGGCGACGAGGACTCGCGGGTCCGCGTTGCGGTCGCCGCGCACGCCGTCACCGAAACAGACGTCCTGCGCGCACTGGCCGACGACGTCGACCCGGACGTGTGCACCGCGATCGCCGGCAACCCGAACTGCCCGGTCGAGCTGCTCGACGACCTCGCCGCCGTGGTTCCGGAAGCGGTGATGGCCAGTTGCCGCGCGCCCGCGGCACTGCTCACCGCAGGAAGCAGGATCCAGTCGGCGGCGCTGCGGAGAACCGTGGCGGCGAATCCGGCGACGCCGGCCAAGGTGCTCGACGCGCTCTCGCGAGACCACGACGCCGCCGTGCTGCACGCCGTGATCGAGAATCCGAGCGCGCTGGCCACGGCTCGTCGCCGCGCCACCCGGCGACTCGACGCGACGCCGGAGCACGACGCACCCCAGCTCTGAGCACCCGATCCCCCCGCGGTCGGGAGGACAACGAGCGTGCAAGTCCGTACACTCGGCCGCGCACGCTCGGCTCGTCGGGCGTCGGAGAAGGGGGCCGCGATGCTCTTCCACGTCATCTTCGAGTTCACCGACCAGACCGAGGAGGGCGAGCGTCGCTCGTTGGGCATGTTCGCCGGGTGGGAACCGCCGGCGGAAGCCGAGTTCCAGGGTTTCTACGGCTTCGCCGACGGCACCGGCGGCGTCGCGATCGTCGAGACCGACACCGCGGCCACACTCGCGCGCGTCGTCGCGCCGTGGACGCCGTGGATGCGCTTCACCGTCACGCCCATCCTCCCGATCGAAGAGTCGGCGATGATCGGAGCGGAGGCCGTCGCGTACCGCGATGCGCATTGAGCGCGCGACGCGTCGCGCGCCTGGTCGCGGTCGGCCTGACCGGGCTCGTCGCCTGGCTCGCCGCGCCGGCCGCAACCAGCTCCGCCGCGCCGTCCGAACCGCTCCGCATCAACCAATTCCAGGCGCTCGGCTCGCACAACAGCTACCACGTCGAGCAGTCTCCCGAGACGCTCGACTTCTACCTCACCGTCGATCCGACCGCGTACAACCTCGCGTACACACATCCGCCACTCACCGATCAGCTCGCGCTCGGTGTGCGTCAGCTCGAACTCGACGTGTTCGCCGACCCGGCCGGCGATCGGTTCGCGCCCATCGGCACGCCGGGCTTCAAGGTGCTGCACATCGACCTCATCGACGAAGGCTCGCAGTGCCCGCGCTTCGTCGACTGCCTCACCGAGCTCGCGGCGTGGTCCGACGCGCACCCTACGCACATGCCGATCGCGATCCTGCTCGAGGTGAAGGAGGGGTTCATCAAGCCCACCGGGCCGGTCACGCCAGCCCAACTCCTCGCGCTCGACGCCGAGATCCGCTCGGTGTTCGGTCCCGACGACCTCGTCACACCCGACTTCGTGCGGGGCGCCGGGCGCGACGGCGGTGCCGACGGCGAGGGCACGGTGTACCCCGACGTCGAGTCGGCGATCCTCGACGCGGGCTGGCCTCGGCTCGACGACACTCGCGGTCGGTTCATGTTCCTGCTCGACGGCGACCACGACGAGTACGTGAACGGTGATCCGACGCTCGCCGGCCGCGTCGCGTTCCCACCGTCGACCCCGGGCCATCCCGAAGCTGCGTTCGTGAAGGTCGACGACCCGCAGGGCGTGAACCTGGCGATGATCCAACAGCTCGTCGCCGACGGCTACCTGGTGCGCACCCGCGCCGACCTTCCCGTCGACACCGGCTTGTCGGGTGATGGCGCCCGGCTCACAGCCGCGCTGGCGAGCGGCGCGCAGTGGGTGTCGGGCGACTACCTCACCCCGACCGACTACGCGCGGTACGACGCTGCGTTCGCGGCGCGCTACAACGTGCCGTTCGACCCGGGCCGCCCGCCGTACCAGACGGTCATCCCGGGTGGCACCCCGGCCCGCTGCAATCCGGTCACTGCTCCGCTCGACTGCCGGTCGTCCGACGTCGAGCACCTCGTCGAGCGCCCGGCGGTCACCTCGCCGACAGTGGTCACACCGGTCGTGCTCACACCGGTCGTCGTCGCGCCGCGTTTCACGGCGTAGCGCGGCAGCGGGCGCCGTCGACCGAGCGTCAGCCGTGGCCCGGGCCTCCGTGCCCCGAGCTCGAGTCGTCGCTGCCACCGCTGCCGTGTCCGGAGTCGTCGTCGCCGCCGTCACCGTCGTCGCTGCGACGATCGTCGGCGTTGCCAGGGCCGGAGTTGTCGACGCTGCTCCCGGGACCGGAGTTGTCGTCGCTCGGCGCAGGTGCGGGATTCACGACCGGCGGATCGTCGACGACCGCATCGTCACGAACGCGCACGCGGATCCGCACCGCGCCGTCCTCGAGCTCGGCGTTGAAGTCGACGCGTGTCGTGCCGTTCTCGAAGTTCACCTCCAGCTCGACGCCGGCAGCCTGCTCGACCTCCGGCGCCCAACCTCCGTTCGCGTTCACCGCGACGATCGACAAGGTCGCGCCGTCGCGCCGGATGGTCACCGAACCCGCGTCGCCTGCCGCGAAGGTCTCGGTCGAGCCGTCGGGGATGGTCACGAACGCCTGGTCCTCGACCGGCGCGGCACCGGCCGCGATGCCAGCCTGGGCGTCGTCCCCCGTCGCGGG
>DASUMF010000007.1:0-3228 GCA_036277835.1 Acidimicrobiia bacterium | reverse complement strand
GGTGATCCGCGCCGTCGTGCGGAAGGGGATCGGCGAGTACGGCTTCGAGGTCGTCGGGTTCCGCCACGGCTGGCGTGGGGTGCTCGAGGGCGAGCTCGTACCCCTCACCGTGGCAAGCACGCGCGGCCTGATCCACCGGGGCGGCACCATCCTCGGCACGTCGCGCACCAACCCGCTCGCGAACGCCGACGACACCGCGCGCGTGCTCGACACGCTCGCCCGCGAGGAGATCGACGCACTGGTCGCGATCGGTGGCGACGACACGCTCGGGGTGGCGGCCGCACTCGGTGCGCTCGGCGTGCGCGTCGTGGGCGTGCCGAAGACGATCGACAACGACCTGTCGGCGACCGACTTCACGTTCGGGTTCCAGACCGCGGTGCAGATCGCCACCGACGCGATCGACCGCTTGCACACCACCGCGGAGAGCCACGACCGGGTGATGGTCGTCGAGGTGATGGGTCGCCACGCCGGGTGGATCGCGGTGTACTCGGGGATCGCCGGGGGCGCCGACATCGTGCTCGTGCCCGAGCAGCCGTTCGACATCGAGGAGGTGTGCGCCCGCATCGATCAGCGCCATGCCGGAGGCGCGAACTCGTCGATCGTGGTGGTGGCCGAGGGAGCGGCGCCGAAGGACGGCACCCTCGCGTTGCAGAGCGGCGAGGTCGACGAGTTCGGTCACGTCCGGCTGGGCGGGATCAGCACCCTGGTCGCGGAGCAGATCGGCCAACGCACCGGCTTCGAGACCCGCGTGACCATCCTCGGTCACGTGCTGCGCGGCGGCACACCCACTGCGTACGACCGTGTGCTCGCCACCCGGTTCGGGATCGCCGCGGTCGACGCGGTGCACGACGGCGCGTTCGCCACGATGGTCGCGTTGCGCGGTCCGGCCATCGAGCGCGTGCCCATCGCCGACGCGCTCGGCCACTCGAAGACCGTCGATCTCCAGCTGCTCGAGGTCGCAAGCGTCTTCTTCAACTGACGCGGACGAGCCCCGAACCGAAATTGCGTCACCGGAGCGCCATATGGACGCATGGACGACGCAATTTCGGGTGGGTGGAGGCAGGTACATTCCTGGCGCATGGGTGCCGACCTCGAACGGCTCGTCGATCTCCTGGATCTCGAACGGCTCGAGGTGAACCTGTTCCGTGGTGAGAGCCCCAACGACGGCCGGGTGCGGGTGTTCGGCGGGCAGGTGCTGGCCCAGGCGCTCGTCGCGGCGGCGCGCACCGTCGATCCCGACCGTCACGTGCACTCGCTGCACTCGTACTTCCTGCGTCCGGGCGACCCCGAGGTGCCGATCGTCTTCGAGGTCGACCGCATCCGCGACGGCCGCAGCTTCGCCACGCGCCGCGTGGTGGCGATCCAGCACGGTCGCGCGATCTTCAACCTCCAAGCATCGTTCCAGGTGCTGGAGGACGGCCCCGACCACGGCGACGTGATGCCCGACGTCGCAGCACCCGAGTCGGTCGCGCGGTCCGACGTGCGACCGCCGACCGCCGAGGCGCGTCGGCGCCGCGAGGCCGGCGGGCGGGTGGACCCGCGTCCCGATGCTGGGCGCGAGGTGGGTGCAGCGCCTCCGCGTGACCAACCCATCGACGTCCGGTTCGTGCAGGGTCCGCACTGGTCGGGCGTGGGCCCGCGTGATCCCGATCAGGACGTGTGGGTGCGCGCCGACGGGGAATTGCCCGACGATCCGCTCGTGCACGCGTCGATCGTGGCGTACTGCTCCGACCTGATGTTGCTCGGCACGTCGACGCTGCCACACCGCGACCGCGTGCCCGACGACGACGCCGGCTTCATGATCGCGAGCATCGACCACGCGATCTGGTTCCACCGTCCGTGCCGCGCCGACGAGTGGCTGCTGTACCACTGCCACAGCCCGTCGGCCGCGGGCGCGCGCGGGTTCTCGCTCGGCGAGATCTTCCGTCGCGACGGTGTGCTGTGCGCGACGATCGCACAGGAAGGCCTCGTCCGGCCGCTCGCCTGACGAGCCGCCGCGACGATTGCGTCCCGTGCCCGACTTCGTCGACCTCCGGTCCGACACGGTCACCACGCCCACGCCGGAGATGCGGCGCGCCATGGCCGACGCCGAGGTGGGTGACGACGCGTACGGGGAGGATCCGACCGTGCGGCGACTCGAGTCACTCGCGGCGGGGCTGCTCGGCAAGGAAGCTGCGCTGTACGTGCCGTCGGGCACGATGGCGAACCAGCTCGCGCTGCGTCTCGTCGGTCGTGCCGGCACCGAGGTGCTCTGCGGCGCGCGGGCGCACGTGTACCGCCACGAGCACGCGGCGACCGCGGGCAACGCGCGGGTGCAGCTCCGCCCGCTCGACGACGCCGAGGGCGCGCTGGATCCCGAGGGGGTGCGCGACGCGATCGCCGGCCAGTCGCACCACCTTCCCGAGATCTCGGCCCTCGCGATCGAGAACACGCACATGCCGTCGAGCGGTCGACCCTGGCGACCGGCCGAGCTCGACGCGGTGCTCGACGTCGCCCGCGATGCGGGACTCGCCGTGCACTGCGACGGCGCGCGCCTCTGGAACGCCGCCATCGCGCTGCGCGCCGACCCGCGTGCGCTCGTCGCGTCGGTCGACACCGTGATGTTCTGCCTCTCGAAGGGGCTGGGTGCACCGGTCGGTTCGCTGCTCTGTGGGACCCACGACCTGATCGCCGACGCGCGCGTCGACCGCGCCCGTCTCGGTGGCGGCATGCGTCAGGCAGGCGTGATCGCCGCCGCCGGCGTGGTCGCGCTCGAGACGATGGTCGAGCGGCTGGCCGACGACCACGAACGGGCCCGGCACGTGGCGGTCGCACTCGCGGACCGGTTCCCGGGCAGCGTCGATCCGGGCGACGTCGAGACGAACATCGTGTGCGCGCGTGCCGCCGCGCTCCCGCCGTCGATCGTCGACGACCTGCGCGAGCAGGGCGTGTTGATCGGCACCATCGACCCGCACACCGTGCGATTCGTCACCCACAAGGACGTCGACGACGGCGACGTGCGCCGCTTCATCGCCGCGCTCGACGTGGTCGCCGCTCGTTAGGTCCGCCCGGTAGATTCGACCGGTGTCTGCTCACGATCGGCGCGCCGACCTGCCGGACGACGTGCCCGCGAGCGCGCTGGCGGTGTACGCGCACCCCGACGACCCGGAGATCGCGGCCGGCGGCACGCTCGCCAAGTGGGCGGCGGCGGGGTCGCAGGTGTGGGTGCTGATCGTCGCCCAGGGCGAG
>DASUMF010000006.1:0-9416 GCA_036277835.1 Acidimicrobiia bacterium | reverse complement strand
TCCTTGAGCGGCGCGGTGATCCGATCGAGCGTCGTCTGGTCGACATCGAGCAGCTCGAGCGGCACCACCTCAGAACGCACGAACTCACGCGCCCACTCCAAGCGCGCGGCGAACTCAGGCTCCGTCTCGAAATCCCACATGGCGATCCCTTTCGTGGCGCGTGCAGACGGCGATGACGCGGCCCCGATGCACGCCGCTCCTCAGGCTGGCAGTCGGCTGGTCACCTCGATGCGCGCCCCCTCGCGGGCGGCGACGAGCTCGAAGCCGAGCACCCGCGACGTGAGGTCGTCGTAGATCGCGTCGAGGGTCGCGTCGTCGTGTGACGGATCGTGGTGGAACGCGACGAGCGTGCCGACCCCCGTTGCCTGCGCGAACTCGATCGCCTGCGTGATCGAGCTGTGTCCCCATCCGACGTGGTCGGGGTACTCGGCGTCGGTGTACTGCGCGTCGTGGATCAAGACGTCGACGCCGGCCGCGAGGTCGAAGCCCGACGTCCACTCGGGCGCTTCGGGAAAGAGCCGGCTCCCGAGCGCCGGCTCGTGATCGGAGAGGTATGCGAGCGTGCCGCGTCCGTCGTCGAGTCGGTACCCCACCGTCGGGCCCGGGTGCGTCACGAGGGCGGCGAGCACGTGCATCCCCGGGAGCGCGAAGTGGCCGAGGGGCACGTCGTGCAGCTCGAGATCGCACGGCAGCTCGCGCAGGCTCACCGGGAAGAGCGGGGGCGAGAGGTAGCGCGCCAGCCGGTCGCGCAGCGGCATCGTCGTCGAGCTCGGACCCCAGATGTGGACCTCCAGCCCGGGTCGGAACAGCGCCTCGAAGAACCCCAGCCCGATGATGTGGTCCATGTGCAGATGCGTGAGCAGCACGTCGACCCGGTGCAGCTTGGCCGGGAGCGCGCGGCCGAGCGCCCGGATCCCGCTGCCGGCGTCGAGCACGACCACGTGACCACGATCCGCGCCGCGGACCTCCACGCACGACGTGTTCCCGCCGTACCGGTTCGTCGCGCGCCCCGGCGTCGGCAGCGAACCCCGGGTGCCCCAGATGCGCAGCTTCACGCGCCGCTCTCCCAGAAGATCGCGACGGCACCGAGGTCGCGGTCGCCCTGGCCGACGAGTGGGAAGGCGGTCACCGAGATGTGCCGGTACGCGCCGTCGAGGCCGGTGATCCACATGTCGCCGTGTGCGGGTTCGTGGCGCTCGAGCGCGAGCGCGAGCGGCAGCGCCTCGGTGGGCAGCGGCGCACCCTGCTCGTCGCGCGGCACGAAGATCGTCGACCACTCCGACATCGGCATCGCGCCCGTCTCGTCGTAGCGACACCCGAGCAGCCGCTCGGCCGGCTCGTTGTAGTAGGCGAGGCTGCCGTCCGGGTCGACGACGAAGATCGGGGTGGCGAGGTAGCTCGCGACCTGCTTGAACAGGATCACCTCGACCTCGTGCTGGTGGCCCACCGCGGGCGACGAATCGGTCACGCCCACAGCCTGCCCCCTCGGGAGGAGTTCCGCCATGCCTGCTCAATACAATCGCCGATCGTGACGGCAGAGACCACCGAGACACCACAGAACTTCTACGCGCCCGACCCGTACGTGTGTCACATCGACGCCGACGCCGCGTACGCGTTCGCCCGCGCGACCAACGACGGCAACGAGCGCTACGTGAGCGGCGAGGCGGTCCCACCGATGTTCACCGCGCAGTTCGCGCTCGGTGCGCAGACGTTCGGCCGGCGCCCGTCCACACCGCAGCCGAACATCATCGGCGCCCCGCACTCCGTGCACGGTGAGCACGACGTGGTCTTCCGCGGCCCGGTGCTCCCCGGGATGACGTTGCGGATCGAAGCCGAGCTCTTCGGAGCGCAGCAGACCAAGGGCGGCGTGCTCTCCACCCAGCGCTTCGCCTTCTTCGACGAGCACGACGCTCTGCTCGTGGAGCACCTGTGGGGGAACTTCCACGTCGGCGGCACGATCGCGCCCGACGTCGGCACGCCGGTGCCCGATCACACGTTCCCGGAGAGCGCCCGCGCGCAGCCCGTCGGCAACCGGACCGTCACGGTCGACCGCGACCAGCAGTACCGCTTCGCCGGCGTGTCGAACGACCACGCCCCGCACGCGATCACCGAGGCGGCTGCGCACCGCGAGGGCTACCCGGCGAAGATCCTCCAGGGCATGTGCACCTTCTCGCTCGCGAGCGCGGTGCTCGTCGACCTCTTGGCCGACGGGGATCCGCACCGGCTCCGTCGTGTGGCCGGGCGCTTCTCGGCACCGGCGATGGCGGCCCGCGACTTCGTCGTGCACGCGTACGACGCCGGCTCCACACCCGACGGTCGTCCGTCGTTCGCGTTCGAGGGCATCCAGGACGGCGTCGTCGTGCTCAAGCACGGGCGCGTCGAGCTCACCTAGCAACGGCGGCGCACCGACGGTGCTCAGCGCCGGTCCGCAAGTGGCAGTGGGCAGAGAACATCGCTTGAATGAGCCCATGAAGAGCCTGCAGCACTGGATCGACGGGAAGCTGGTCGCCGGGTCGTCGGGTCGCACGTCGCCCGTCTTCGACCCTGCGCTCGGGGAGCAGACGGCCGAGGTCGACCTGGCCGACGCCGCCGACGTCGACCGCGCGGTGGAGACCGCGCTCGCAGCCTTCCCGGCCTGGCACGCCACCGGCCTCTCTCGACGCGCCGAGGTCCTGTTCTCGATGCGCGAGCTCGTCGACGCGAACCGCAAGGAGCTCGCGAGCGCGATCACCGCCGAGCACGGCAAGGTGCTCGCCGACGCGGAGGGCGAGGTCGCCCGCGGGCTCGAGAACCTCGAGTTCGCCTGCGGCATCCCCCACCTCCTCAAGGGGTCGTTCTCTGCGCAGGTGTCGACGGGCATCGACGTGCACTCGGTGCGCGAGCCGCTCGGCGTGGTCGCGGGCATCACGCCGTTCAACTTCCCCGCGATGGTCCCGCTCTGGATGATGCCGAACGCGATCGCGTGCGGGAACTGCTTCGTGTTGAAGCCGAGCGAGAAGGACCCGTCGGCGTCGTTGCTGCTCGCGGAGCTCTGGCAGCAGGCCGGCCTGCCCGACGGCGTGCTGAGCGTGGTGCAGGGCGACGCCGTCGCGGTCGAGCGGCTGCTGGCGCATCCCGACGTGGCCGCCGTGTCGTTCGTCGGGTCCACGCCGATCGCCCGCCACATCTACACGACCGCCGCGGGGCACGGGAAGCGCGTGCAGGCTCTCGGCGGCGCGAAGAACCACATGGTCGTCCTCCCCGACGCCGACGTCGACGTCGCGGCCGACGCGGCGGTGTCGGCGGGCTACGGGTCGGCCGGCGAACGGTGCATGGCCGTCTCGGTGATCGTGGCCGTCGGGGCGATCGCGGATCCGCTCATCCACGCCATCACGCAACGACTCGACCGGTTGCAGGTCGGCCCGGGTGACGATCCCGCCTCCGACATGGGCCCCCTCATCACGGGCGAGCACCGCGACCGCGTGGCCGGCTACCTCGAGGAGCCCGCGCTCGGCGGCTCGCGCGTCGTGGTCGACGGGCGCGCCAGCACGCCGCCAGGTCCGGGCTTCTACCTCGGCCCGAGCCTGGTCGACGGTGTCACGCCGGGCAGCCGCGTGTACGACGACGAGATCTTCGGGCCGGTGCTCTCCGTGGTGCGCGTCGACACGTTCGACGCCGCCGTCGACCTCGTGAACGCGAGCCCGTACGCGAACGGCACCGCGGTGTTCACGCGTGACGGCGGCGCAGCCCGACGGTTCAGCACCGACGCGCAGGTCGGCATGGTGGGCGTGAACGTGCCGATCCCGGTGCCGGTCAGCTCGTTCAGCTTCGGCGGTTGGCGTTCGAGCCTCTTCGGCGACAGCCACATGTACGGCCCGGCGACGATCGACTTCTACACGCGCACGAAGGTCGTCACCTCGCGTTGGCCCGATCCCGCGACGAGCACGGTCGACCTCGGCTTCCCTCGCCACCGATGAGAACGGAGCGGCCATGACCGATCCCCGCGCCGCCCTCCGTGCACTCCTCGACGGCCCGGAGCCCTTCATCGCCGCCGACTGCTACAGCGCGCTGACCGCGCGCATCGTGGAGCACGTCGGCTTCGAGGTCGCGTACATGGGCGGCCACGCCACCGGCATGATGCACCGCGCCGTCCCCGACAACGGCGTGTTCTCCCCCACCGAGATGATCGAGATCGCCGGTCATGTCGCCGAAGCGATCGAGATCCCGCTCGTCGTCGATGCCGACCAGGCCGGTGAGTCGGTGGCCGACGTGTACCGCTCGATCCGCCACTACGAACGCGCCGGTGTGGCCGGCGTCCACATCGAGGACGAGATCGCGCCGAAGCACTCGAGCTGGGACGGCCCGCTGCTCCCCATCCCCGACATGCAGGCACGCATCGCCGCAGGGGTCGACGGCCGGCGCAGCGACGACTTCGTGATCATCGCCCGCTCCGACGAGCTCTACAGCGTCGGCGGGGGCGGGACCGGCTCGCTCGAGAACGTGATCGAGCGCGGTGTCGCGTACGCGGCGGCAGGTGCCGACGCATTCCTCCCGACGTTCGCGTCCGAGGAGCAGCTCGCCGCGATCGCAGCCGAGGTGACGATCCCCCTCGGCGGGTACGGCCCCCTCGTGCCCGGCGTGCACTTCAGCCTGTTCACCGGGTTCGGCACCGCGGGCGCGGCGCGTGTGCACCACGAGCTCGCGACCCACCTGCTCGAGCACGGGGAGCTCCCCACCGAGGCGTTTGCCTTCCCCGACAAGGACGAGCTGATCCGACAAGGCCCCTACGACGATCTGGTGCGCCGCTGGGCCGACGGGACCGGCCGCCCGCTGCGGAGCCAGGGCTGAGGCGAACCGGGCGGCGTCCGCACTCGACGCCGATCTGCTCACGGCGGACCCTTCTGGGACGCTCGGGCGGTTACGCACACGGTGAGGGTGCGCCGCCGCACTGCCGGGGGGTGACGCGGCGGCGCACCGTCACGTCCGGGCGCGGGATAGGTTGCGCCGGCGAGCGGACGCGCCGGACTTGGGGGACACGATGACGACGGTGACACCTGCGACGATCGCGCCACGACGTCCACCTCGGAGCTGGCGGCGGCTCCGGTACGGAGTGCTGGTCACCCTCGTGGTGGCGAGCGCGTGCATGGTGGTTCCGAGCGGAGCCGCCGACGCGGCGTCCTCGAACGCCTGCCCCGATCCCTCGGGCACGGTCAAGGTCGGGGTGTCGTACCTCGGCTCGACCGCGGCCTCCGTCGCGCAGAAGACCGGACAAGAGGTCGAGCAGTCGCCCTCGGACCGCGCCGCCGAGCAGGCGATCAAGGACGGCGCGGCCGCGCTCAACGACGCGGGCGGCATCGCGGGCTGCACCGTGGAACCGGTGATCTTCAACTTCTCGGTCTTGTCGTCGGACTACAACGGGCTGTCGCAGCAGGAGTGCGTGACCTTCACCCAGGACAACCACGTGATCGCGGTCTATGCCGCCGGCTACGAGACGAAGCTCGCGGCCGACTGCTACGCCAAGGCGAAGATCCCGTCCTTCTGGATCCAGGGGCTGAGCTTGTACCAGCCGTCATGCGAGACCTCGACCGGTTCCGACGAGTACGTCGTCGCGGGCGTGCTCACCTGTCGCGCCGGCTCGTTCATCAAGATGTGGGACGACGCCGGGCTGTTCCCGAAGGACGCCAAGGTGGGTGTCCTCGAGTTCAACTCGGTCGACGGCAAGGCGCAGAACAAGACGCTCATCGACAAGCTCTGGGCTCCGCAGCTGAAGAAGATGGGGATCCCGCTGCAGAAGTTCACGGTCTCGCGCACGCTCTCGTCGGCCGGTTACGCCGACGTGTCGACGCAGATCGGTCAAGCCGTGCTGCAGTTCAAGGCGGCGGGTGTCAACGTCGTGCTCTTCACGCCTCCCGGCGCGACGATGGTCACCACCTTCCTGCCCGCCGCACTCGCGCAGGACTACTTCCCGAACTACGGGCTCACAACGACCGATGGGCCGCGAGGCGTCGCCCTCGCACCCGACGCGGTGAAGAAGGGCGTGGCGATCTCGTGGCAGATCATCGACCTGCCGCTCGACGCCGAGTTGAAGCTGCCTGCCAACAAGGCGATCCAAGGTTGCGCACCGTGGTCGCTCGCGACGTCTGACACCCCGACGGGCCCGCTCACGGGCGCGACGAACGTGTGCGACTTCTACAACATCCTCGCCGCAGGCTTCGACGGCGCCAAGAAGCTCGATGCACCCACGTTGCGCAAGAACGTCGCAGGATTGGGAACCAGCTTCGACTCGGCGATGACGTACGACGGCGCCACGAAGTTCTCGGCCACGCGTCTCGATGGCGCGTCGATGGCGAGCATCCTCGTGTGGGACCCGACCACCAAGACGTTCGTCGCGCAGTCGAAGAAGCTCGTGCCCATCCCGTAGCGCGTCGTCCGGGCGGATCAGATCACGACGAGCTCGTCGTGGACGGGCTCGGCGCCCGATGCCACCGTGAGCTTCGATCCCGGCCGGAACCGGATGAGGTCGAGCACGAGCTCGGCGACCTGCTCGTCGTCGAAGTGCTGCCGGAGCGCGAAGAGCTCGCTCCGACCGCGCGCGGGGTCGGAGAGGAACGCCTGCGCGAACCGGACCGCGCTGCGCTGCGCGTCGGTGAGGTCGCTGTGGTCGACGTCGTCGAGCTGCGCGACCATCGACTCGTCGAACCCGCGGTCGATCGCGGCCTGGAGTCGAAGGTTGCGACAGATCGAGCAGTGCGACAGCCGTCCGCTGGTGATGCGGACCAGCTCGCGCGTCACGAGGTCGACGACCCCGGGATACGCGACCCGCTGGAAGTTCGCCTGCGCAGCTGCGAGACGAGGTGCGACGTCGGCCAGCGACCTGGTCGTGCGCGGCGAGCTGCTCAACTGGTGCTCCCTGCTCCGCCGAGCACGAGCTCGGCGCGTTGGGTGGTCTCGAACACGCCGCACGCGTAGGTGAGCACCAGGAAGCCGTCCTCGCCGAGCGCCTCGATCACGGTGTGCGCGTCGTCGTCGGTCACGCCTTGGGCATCGAGCAGCACCTGCTCGGCGTACCCGAGTGCGGCACGCGTGCGCGCGTCGAAGCGGTCATCGGTCGGCCAGCGCGGCAGCGCTGCAGCGAGCGCGGCGTCGACCCGCTCCGGTGTCGGCGTGGCGCCCAGCATCTGCCCGATGCGGAGGCGGCACAGCTCGAGCGTCGTGGCATCGACGACGTCCTGGCTCCAGATCGCGTCGAGCACCTCGTGCAACGCCGCCGCGTACACGGGACGACGAGCGATGACGACGTCCAGGTCGTCGGCTTCCCCACCGGCCGGGCGCGCGGCCGACTCGATCATCGGAGGAGCGTACCCTCACCCAGGTGGCAGGGTCTCGTGGGGCATCACTCGACGCCCTCGCGGTCGCGGGCACGGTAGCCGTCGTCCTGCAGGGCGTCGACCATGTTGCACTCGTGTCGGCCCACGCTCAGTTGCGCGGCACGCTGCTCCAGGGTTGTCCCTTGAACGGGTCGGGCTCGCGGGGAAGCCCGAGCACGCGCTCGCCGATGATGTTGCGCTGGATCGCGGAGGTGCCGCCGGCGATCGTACCCGCGGGGCTGCCGATCAACCCGCGTTGCGGCGACCAGTGTTCGCGGTCGTCGGGGCCGTAGCCCTCGATCAGCATGCCGTCGGCGCCGAGGAGGTCGACGGTGAGCGCGGCGATGCGTTGGCCGAGCTCCGAGCCGGCGAGCTTGCCGATGGAGCCCTCGGCACCCGCCTTCCCCTGCGCGCGGGCGACGGTCGCGCGCAGCATGGTGAGCCGTTGCGCCTCGGCCTCGATCCACAACCGAAGGAGCGTGTCGCGCCGTGCCAGCGCGCTCGGCGACGTGCGGTCCGTGCGACCCTGCCACGCCTCGACCGCACGGGCGATGGCGCCCGAGCCGCGCGCCGGGGTGCCGCCGAAGTTGTAGCGCTCGTTCATGAGCGTCGTGTTCGACACCGCCCAGCCCTGCCCGGTCTCGCCCAGTCGTTCGGCGTCGGGGATGCGCGCGTCGACGATGAACACCTCGTTGAACGACGCGCCGCCGTCCATCTGCCGGAGGGGACGAACCGTGACCGCCGGTTGGCTCATGTCGAGGACGAAGTACGTGAGCCCTGCATGCTTCGCGACGTCGGGATCGGTGCGCGCGAGCAGCAGGCCGTAGCGCGCGAGGTGACCGCGCGTGGTCCACACCTTCTGGCCGTTCACGACCCACTCGTCGCCGTCGAGCACCGCGCGGGTCGCCAACCCCGCGAGGTCCGACCCCGCGCCGGGCTCGCTGAACAGCTGGCACCAGATGTCCTCGCACGTGAAGATCCGGCGGAGGTAGCGCTCCTGCTGGTCGTCGGTGCCGTACGCGAGGATCGTGGCGGCACCCTGGCCGTACGCGGTCGTGTTGAGCATCCGACCGCTGGGCGCGCCGGCTTCGTGGAGTCGACGGTCGACCTCGCCCTGGAGGGCGATCGGTGCCGCCATGCCGCCACGCCCGATCGGGAAGTGCACCCAGGCCAGGCCCGCGTCGAACTGCGCACCGAGGAACGTGGTCATCTCGGTGGTCTCGGGCGGGAACGACGCGAGGAGCTGCGCCACTCGTCGCTCGATCTCCACCACCGGCTCTGCTGTCGAAGTGTCGTTCATCGAGTGGAATACTGGCCTCCCCCCGTCGCAGAGGACCACTCTTTGGACGCCACCGCGATGCTCGTCGAGCTCTACGGCCGGATCCCGCCGCTCGTGCGCAGCGCGGTCGACGGCCTCGATGCCGAGGCGCTGCTCTGGACCGCGGGCGTCGGCGACAATTCGATCGGCTGGCTCGTGTGGCACCTCACGCGCGTGCAGGACCATCACGTGGCCGAGCTGCTCGACGTCGCGCAGGTGTGGACGTCGACCGACTGGTCCGGCCGGTTCGGTCTCGAGCCCGAGCCGTCGAACACCGGCTACGGCCACTCCCCCGAGGAGGCGGCACACGTCAGGCCCGACGGCGCCGAGGCGCTGCTGGGGTACTTCGCGGAGGTCGACGTCCGAACCCTCGCGATGCTCGACGACCTCACCGGCGCCGACTACGACCGCATCGTGGACCGCCGTTGGGACCCGCCGGTCACGCTCGGCGTGCGCCTCGTGAGCATCGCCGACGACTCGCTGCAACACCTCGGCCAAGCCGCATACCTGCGCGGCCAGCTGGAACGATCACGGAGGAGTGGCTGATGCCCGACGGCACGAGGGCGGAAGCGCTCGACGGCAAGGTCGCGATCGTCACGGGCGCGAGCCGCGGCATCGGCCGCCAGCTCGCGGTGGAGCTCGCGCGACGCGGTGCGAAGGTCGTGGTCGCGGCGCGGACCGTCGAGCCGCACCGCCGCCTGCCGGGCACGATCGGCGAGACCTTGCAGCTCATCGAGGACGCAGGTGGCACC
>DASUMF010000005.1:0-4476 GCA_036277835.1 Acidimicrobiia bacterium | reverse complement strand
CGGCCAGGGCAGGGTCCAGGGCATCCCGAGCATCAGGGCCGCAATTCTTCGAGCCACAACGGGAGGTCGTCGCGGTGCACCCCGAGGCTCACGCCCGTGGCCGCGAGCTCGGCCGGCGTGCCGTCGAACACGACGGAGCGCTTGAGTACGACGACGTGGTCGAGGTCGTCGGCCACGGCGCCGAGCTCGTGCGACACGAGGAGCACGGCCGCACCGTGCTCGTGCACCAGGTGCACGAGCGAGTCGCGGAACAGTCCCTGCGCGTCGACGTCGACGCCCGCCACCGGCTCGTCGAGCACGAGGAGCTCAGGTTCCGCCGCGAGCGCCTTCGCGATCAGCACGCGTTGCTGCTGGCCGCCGGAGAGCTCGGCCATCCGTCGCCGGCGCAGGTCGGTGAGTGCGACCGACTCGAGCGCGTGGTCGACCGCGTCGCGGTCGGAGCGGCGGGGCCGGCGCCACCACCCCTGCTTCGCGAGCCGTCCCGACGTGACCACCTCGTGGACGGTCGCGGGCAGGTCGGGCGCGATCCGGAGTCGTTGGGGCACGTACCCGACCCGCCAGCGGTCGTGCAGCGAGCGGGGCTCCGACCCGAACACGCGGACCGAACCCGACGACGGAGGGAGGAGCCCGAGGAGGATGCGCAGCAGGGTCGACTTCCCCGAGCCGTTGGGCCCGGCGAGTGCCGCGAACTCGCCGGGCGCGACGTCGAGGCTGACGTCGCGCAGCACCGCCTCGGTGCCGTAGTGGAACGACACGCGATCGGCCGACAGCACGGGTTCTCCGGCCGTAGCGGGCTCCGTTCCTGAATTGAGCATGATTCTCATTCTGGCATGCCGGTCGGCTCGATCCCACTGCCGCGGCGAGAATCGGGGGAGGAGCGCAGCGCCCGCCGACGGGCACGGCCGGCAACCGGGCCACTCGCATGCGCACGGGCACGACCACGTGGGCGGTCGCAGCGCCGCGCGGAGCGTCGGTCGCCTGTGGGTCGCGTTCGCGATCACCATCGTGTTCGTGGTGATCGAGGCGGTCACCGCGTTCCTCGCCGGATCGCTCGCGCTGCTCTCCGATGCGGCGCACATGCTCACGGACGGTGCGGCGATCGGGCTCGCGCTCGGTGCCATCATCGTGGCGAACCGGGCCACCACCGACGGCGCTCGCACGTATGGCCTGTTCCGTCTCGAGATCCTCGCGTCGCTCGCGAACGCGTTGCTCCTGTTCGTGGTCGCGGGCTACGTGCTCGTCGAGGGTGTCGTGCGACTGGTGAACGGGTCGGCCGACGTCGAAGCCGGACCGATGCTGGTCGTGGCGATCGGTGGGCTCCTCGTGAACGGGATCGTGTTCGTGCTCCTTCGCGAAGGCGCGCGCGGGAGTCTTGCGGTGCGCAGCGCGTACGTGGAGGCGCTCGCCGACGCCGCGGGCTCGATCGGCGTGATCGTCGCGGCGGTGGTGGTCGCGGTGTCGGGGTGGGAGGACATCGACCCGATCGTCGCCATCGGCATCAGCATCTGGATCGTGCCGCGCGCGTGGAACCTCGCCGCGTCAGCGCTGAGGGTGCTCCTGCAGGTCGCGCCGGCGCACGTCGACCTCGACGCGATCAAAGCCGACCTCGGCGCGCTGCCCGGTGTGGTCGACGTGCACGACCTCCACGTGTGGACGCTCACGTCGGAGATGGACGTCGCCAGCGCGCACGTGATGGTCGCGCCGAGCGCCGATGCGCACGCCGTCCTCGACCAGGCGCGCGCCCTGCTCGTCACCCACGAGATCGCGCACGCCACGATCCAGGTGGAGCCCGACGATCACGAGGGATGCGCCGAGCTCAACTGGTGACGGCCGGCGCCTCGGGGCGTGGCGGCACGAGCACGCGCAACCGGAGACCGGCTGCCACCGCGAGTCCGACCCCGAGACCGATCGTGATCGTCACGGCGAGCCGCGCGACCGAGGCGGGGAGCGACGACGGCACCTGGGAGTGGCCGATGGTCGAGATGTCGCCGAGCCCGGTGGCGATCAACAGGAAGATCGCAGCGACGAGCACGAACGGCACCGCAGCTTCGACGCCTCGGCGCCAGGCCCACGCCAACGCCAGGAGGCCGAGCGCGATCCCGACGATCCCGTAGAGGCTCTCGGTGAACCGGGTCCCGAACCCGGCGGAGGTGGCACCCCAGTGCCCGACGGTGTGCAGCGTCGCGCACACCACCATCACGGCGAGCGTGACGACCAGGACGCGCCGCCACCATCGCGTTCGGCTCAGGCCGATGACCAGCGCCGCGAGGCCGACGGCGAGCGCGACCGCGGGCCACGGCGAGGGGGGCGGCACCCACTCGAGCACGCCGTGCGCGGCGACCGCACGGGTGCCGACGCGCAGGGGCACGGTCCACCGGTCGATCAGGTGGCGACGATCGGGATCGCGCTGCACGGCCGGTGGCGCGGTCGTGCCCATCCAGTGCGCGCGGTGGTCGTGCCAGACCGCCACGTTGCCGCTCGACACCTCGTGCCACACCGGCGCGGCATCCGAGTCGGCGACTGCCGGCGCGCCCTTCGTCGGGATCCGCGTGCGGTTGAGGTACGTCGCCGGGCTCTTCCGGTTCTCGAAGACACCGCGTGGCCCGATGCGGAGATACGGCTCGCCGTCGTAGCCGAGCACGACCACGTCGCGATCGGTCGAGTTGGTGAGGCGCAGGTTGTTGCCGAGGTCGACGACCTCGACGGTCACGCCCGGCACCGACGGGGTGACGCGGGTCAGCGTGGTCTCGTAGTTCGACGGTTGGGTGCCGCCGATCCCGTGCGCGCCGGCCGGCGCGGCGAAGACGACCCCGACCGAACCGGCGACGACCACGACGATCGCGAGGCGCGTGATCCTGAGGCGCGCCACCCTGAGACGCGCGGTTCGTCGCATCATCCGGCGTCGGCCGCGCGCACCCGGTCGACCAGGTCCGCGCGTGCGCGTGCGATGCGCGAGCGGACGGTACCGATGCGCACACCGCAGATCTCCGCCGTCTCCGCGTAGGAGTACCCGAGCACCTGCGTGAGGACGAACGCGGCGCGCTGGTCGGGGTCGAGCGCGGCGAGCAATTCGTCGAGGGGCCACCGACCGTTCGGGTCGGACGGGAGCGGCGCCGCGGCGGCTTCGGCACGTGCGCGCTCGGCGAGGCGCCGCCGCCGCTGGTTCCGCCGGATCGCATCAGCCGCGGCACGCCGGGAGATCGACAGCAGCCAGGTACGAGCGCCCGCATCGGCGCGGTACTCGGGCAGGGCGCGCCACGCGCGGACGTAGGTGTCCTGGGTCACGTCGTCGGCCTCGTTGGGGCCGACGAGATGAGCGACGAAGCGCCACACGTCGGCCTCGCTGGCGCGGATCGCCTCGGTGAGCGCCATCCGGTCGCCGTCGCGGGCAGCGAGGAAGAGGCGCGTCAGCTCGTCCATACCCGCAGGCGACGATACTGAGGGAACCGATCGGGCTTCCCAAACGACTCTTTGGCCATGAGCTGCTCACGCTTCCGCACTGCGATCTCGGCCCGTCTCGACGGCGAAGCGCTCCTCGAACCCGGGGCGAACCCGTCGGGCGTCGATGCCGCCGCGCTCGACGCCCACCTGGCGACGTGCGTCGACTGCCGCGCCTTCTCCGTCCGCGCCGAGCAGCTGCACCGCACGGTGCGACTCGCCGCGGCGCCCGAGGTGCCCGATCTCACACCCCGCATTCTCTCCGCCATCGCAGCCGAACGAGACGCGGGGCTCGCTCCGTCCACGAACGGGGCGCCGCAGGGGAACGAGGAACGGGCGCTCCGGATCGTGCTGGTGGCGATCGGCCTCCTGCAGATCGCGATCGCGCTCCCGGCGCTGATCCTCGGTGACGACGCCAACCTGCCCGTGCACATCGCGCGGCACCTCGGATCGTTCGACGTCGCGCTCGGTGTCGGGTTCCTCGTCGCCGCGTGGAAGCCGCAGCGCATCGCGGGTGTGCTCCCCGTCGTGACCGCGCTCGTGCTGTGCCTCGTCGGGTCGTCGTTGCTCGACGTGCTGTCGGGCGCGACCGGTGCGGGCGCCGAAGCGCACCACGCGACCGACATCGCCGGGCTCGTCGTGCTGTGGCTGCTCAGCCGCACGGCGATCGCCCGCCCCGGCGACCTTCGTGGAGGCCAGGTGCAGCTCGCGTGAGGCGCGCCGCGATCCGTCGCGCGTTCGCGTTCACGGCGTTCGTCGTCGTGCTCCTCGGGATCACGGCGATCCCGGCGAGCGCACACGCGACGCTGCTGTCCGTCGATCCGCAACCGGGCGGGGTGTACGACACGTCACCGTCGGCGATCGACCTCCGGTTCAACGAGCCGGTCGAGATCGCGCTCGGGGGTGTGCGCGTCTTCGACGGGAACGGCGCGCGCGTCGACGTCGGCGCGCCGACCCACCCGGGCGGCCGGGGCGAAGAGGTCCGTACGTCGTTGCCCGATCTCGACGACGGCACTTACGCCGTCACCTGGCGCGTGA
>DASUMF010000004.1:0-10728 GCA_036277835.1 Acidimicrobiia bacterium | reverse complement strand
TGCCGCCGTCGCTCGCCGCGGTGGCACGGGCGCCCGCCGCCTGCGCCTCGGGCGGTACGAAGTCGAGCGCGACGACCTGCGCGTGGGGGTGCGCGATCGAGGCACCCGCGGCGCGTCGGTGGTTCACCAGCGCGACGACGTACGCGTGCCCGTCGCGCAGGTGGGCCGCCGCCCGATCGCGGAGCACCTGCAGCACCTCGACGGCCTGGTCGTCGTCGAGGCCGCCGAAGGAGCGCCGGTGGTCGGGACCGAGCACGACGACCTCGTGCGCGCCCGTCGCGCCGGGCCCGGCGCCGGGGCCGCCGACGATCGGGTAGAGGTTCGGGACCACGCGCACTCGCCAGCCGGGCGTCTGCGGCGCGCCCTCGCCGGTGCGACACACCTCGGGCGGCGTCATCGCCTCGTGTCCTCCGCAGAACGGGCAGTGCTCGGGGCCCGCGTCGCGCTCGGGTGCATCGTCGGCGACGGTGTGCGGGCGGGCGGCCCGACCGGCAGCGACGATCGCCAATTGTCCGCTGAGGGCGTCGAAGCGCAACTCCGTCGACGCCGGCATGAAGAGCAGGTTACGTGGGGCCTGCGTGGACGGAGCGGTCGACGGGGCCGCGTACCATTCCCGTCATGCCCAGCGTCGTGATCCTCGGTGGTGGCCCCGCGGGCAACACGTGCGCGAGCGTCGCGGCCACGCTCGGCGCCGACGTCGTCCTCGTCGAGCGCGACATCGTCGGCGGTGCCGCGCACCTGTGGGACTGCATCCCCTCGAAGGCGATGATCGCGACCGGCGGCGAGCTGGCCGAGCTCGGTCGCTCGAAGTCGATGGGCCTGCACGCGGAGGGGCGCCTCGACATCGACGCGGTGAAGGTGCGCGTGTCGTCGATCGAGCAACGCCTGCACGAGTCGATCACCGGGTTGCTCGACGCGCAGCAGGTGCGCGTGATCATGGGCAGCGGCACCTTCAAGGGCCCACACGAGGTCGTGGTGGAGACCGCGAACGGCATCGAGGAGCTTTCGGCCGACTTCGTCGTGGTGTGCACGGGATCGCGGCCTCGCGTGCCCGACTTCGTGACCGTCGACCACGAGCGCGTGCTCACCACACGCGACTCGTACCCCCCACCCGAGATGCCCGAGCACATGATCGTCATCGGCTCGGGCGTCACCGGTGTGGAGTTCACCCACCTGTTCGACTCGCTCGGCTCGAAGGTGACGCTGCTCGTGTCGCGCCAGCAGGTGCTGCCGATCAAGGACGCCGAGGTGGCGGCGGCGCTCGAGGACGCGTTCCTCGAGCGGGGCGTGGTCCTGCTGAAGGGCGCGCGTGCCAGCGCGGTCGAGCGCGTCGGCGACGTCGTGCGCGTCGCGTGCGTGGACGGGCGCGTCGTCGAGGGCTCGCACGCCGTGCTCGCGGTCGGCTCGATCCCCAACAGCGAGGGCCTCCATCTCGAGGAGGCGGGCGTCGACGTCGACGATGCCGGCTACGTGCGCGTGAACCACAACTGCCTCACGAACGTCGGCCACATCTACGCGGCGGGTGACGTGTCGGGGAAGCTGCCCTTGTCGTCGGTGGCCGCGATGCAGGGCCGCAAGATCGCGGAGCACTTCATGGGCCTGCACAACCGGCCGCACCGGCACCTCGACTACGACAAGGCGGCGTCCGCTGTGTTCACCGAGCCGGAGATCGCCGACGTCGGCCTCGCCGAGGCCGAGGCGTTCTCGGTCGGGCGCAAGATCCGCGTCACGAAGGTGCCGTACTCCGCGAACGCGAAGGCCCTCATCAAGGGCGACGCGCGCGGCTTCGTGAAGATCCTCTCGGATCCGGCCACCGGTGTGGTGCTGGGCGGCTCGATCGTGGGTCGCAGCGCGGCCGAGCTCATCAGCGTGATCGCGTTGGCCGTCACCAACGGGCTGCGTGTCGACGACATCGTCGACTCACTGCTCGTGCACCCGTCGCTCGCCGAGTCCTTGGCCGACGCGGCCAGCTGACCCGTCCCCAACGAAATTGCGTCGCCAGGCGCCGCTATGCGGCGACGAGCGACGCAATTTCGGACGGCTTGGTGTTACTCGATCACCACGAGGACGTCGCCGGTGCCGACGGTGTCGCCCTCGCTGACGCGCACCTCTCGCACGGTGCCCGACGTCTCGGCGTTGATGTGGTTCTCCATCTTCATCGCCTCGAGCACGAGCATCGCCTGACCGGCTTCGACCGCGTCGCCGACCGCCACGAGCACCTTCACGATCGTGCCCTGCATCGGCGCGCCGATCGTGCCGCTGCCTGCGCCGCCCGCCCCTCCGCCGCTGGGCCGGGGACGCGCCGTGCGCTGCTTGGGCGCCGAGCCCGCTGCGACCTCGGGCAGCCACATCTTCACCGTGAAGCGCTTGCCGTCGACCTCGACGGGCACGGTCTGCTCGACGAGCTCCACCGGCTCGGCCGCGCCGGCGCTCTCGGTGGTCGGTGCCGCTGCGCCAGCGGCGGGCGCGCTGAACACCGACGGGTCGACCTCGTCCTCGACCCACTTGGTGGAGTGGGTGCTGGCGGCGAAGTCGGGATGCGAGAGCAGGGCGACGTGGGCGGGGATCGTGGTGGCGATGCCGGCGATCTCGAACTCGCCGAGCGCCCGGAGCATCCGCTTGCGGGCCCGCTCGCGATCGGGGGCCCACACAACGAGCTTGCCGACCAGGTTGTCGTAGCTGGGTGACACCTCGTCGCCCTCGGCGTAGCCGCCGTCCCACCGCACGCCCGGACCACCGGGGAGGCGGAGCCGGGTGATGCGACCGGGGGAGGGCATGAAGCCGGTGGACGGGTCCTCCGCGTTCACGCGCACCTCGATGGCGTGGCCGTGGTGCTCGATGTCGGCCTGCGTGAACGACAGCGGCTCACCGCTCGCGACACGCAGCTGCTCGGCGACGAGGTCGAGGGAGGTGACCAACTCGGTGACGCAGTGCTCGACCTGCAGGCGGGTGTTCATCTCGAGGAACCAGAACTCGCCGTCCTGGTAGAGGCACTCGACGGTGCCCGCGTTCACGTAGCCGCACGCCCGCGCCACCTTGACCGCGGCCTCGTACATCGCTTCCCGCACGTCGTCGGCGAGCTCGGCGGCCGGGCTCTCCTCGATGAGCTTCTGGTGGCGGCGTTGCGTGGAGCAGTCGCGCTCGCCCAGCGCGACGACGTTGCCGTGCGTGTCGGCGAACACCTGGATCTCGATGTGACGCGGCCGGGTGAGATACCGCTCGAGGTAGCACTCGGAGCGCCCGAAGTAGGCCTGCGCCTCGCGGGTCGCCGAGTCGAACGCACTCGCGGCCTCGTCGGCGCTGAACGCGATCTTCAGGCCCTTGCCGCCACCGCCGTAGGCGGCCTTGATCGCGACCGGCCAGCCGTTCTCGTTCCCGAACGCGACGATCTCGGAGGGATCGGTGACCGGGTCGAGGGTGCCGGGCACCGAGGCCACGTCGGCCGCCGCCGCCGCCTTGCGCGACGAGATCTTGTCGCCCATGACCTCGATCGCCTCGGGCGGGGGGCCGATCCACGTGACGCCGCGCTCGGTGATGGTGCGGGCGAAGTCGGCGTTCTCGGAGAAGAACCCGTACCCCGGGTGCACCGCCTCCGCGCCGCTGCGCTCGATGGCGTCGAGGATGGCGTCGACGTTCAGGTAGCTCTCGGCCGGCGTGGTGCCGCCGAGCGCGTACGCCTCGTCGGCGTAGCGGACGTGCATCGCGTCGCGATCGAGGTCGGAGTAGACGGCAACAGTGGCGACGCCGAGCTCCCGGCACGTGCGCATCACGCGGATTGCGATCTCGCCACGGTTGGCGATGAGGACTTTGCCGAACAAGGGATTCCTCACAGTCGGGCGCAGAATGAGACGCCGTATCCTACGGCCATGCCCGGCGGTGCCCGCATCTCGAACGGCGACGGGGTCCCGCAGCGCTGGCGGGTCGAGCACTTCGCGGAGCTCGACTCCACGAACCGGTACGCGATGACGCAGGTGCGGGCCGGTGCCGAGGCCGGTCTGGTCGTGGTGGCCGACCACCAGACCGCAGGCAGAGGCCGTCTCGACCGGCGCTGGGAGGCTCCGCCGGGGTCGTCACTCCTGGTGTCGGTCGTGCTCCCGGCGGGAACGAGCGACGGCCACGGTCCGGTCGCCGCCACCGCCGTGGCGCTCGCGGAGGCCGTCGAGGAGGTCGCCGGCATCGTGGTGGCGCTCAAGTGGCCGAACGACCTGGTGGTCGGTCACCGCAAGCTGGCCGGAATCCTCGCCGAGGCCGCGCCCGAGGCCGACGCGGTCGTCGTGGGCGCGGGCTGCAACGTGAACTGGGACGCCTTCCCCGAGGAGCTCGCCGGCACCGCCACCGCGTGCAACCTCGAGAGTGGTCGTCCGGTGGACCGCGACGCGCTGCTCGACGCGTTCCTCGTCCGTCTCGACCGCGCGCTCGACGACTCGGTGTCGTGCGCGGAGGCGTACCGGGCCCGGCTCGCGACGCTGGGCCGGCGCGTGCGCGTCGAACGGGCAAGCGACGCGCTCGACGGCGAGGCGGTCGCGCTCGCCGACGACGGCGCGCTCGTGGTGCGCGACGCGGACGGGGTCGACCACGTGATCGTGTCGGGCGACGTCGTCCACCTCCGCGACGCCCCCACCTGAACCCGTCAGGGGTCGAGGTCGCGGGCGACGAGAGCGGTGAACGCCTCGGCGAGGCGCGCGGTGACGCCGCCGGGAGCGCCGGGAGAAGTCGAGGGGAGCGCGACGCCGTCGACGTGCGCGATCGGCTGCACCTCCCGCACGGTGGAGGTGAGGAACGCCTCGTCGGCGTGGCGGAGCGCGTCGACCGGGAGCGTCACCTCCTCGACCGCGATGCCGAGGGCAGGACAGAGCTCGAGCACGAGCGCGCGCGTCACGCCGAGCAGGCACCCCGACGACCCGGGTGGCGTCGACACGCGACCGTCGTGGACGACGAACACGTTGGAGCCGGTGGCCTCGCACAGCTCGTCGCGCGTGTTGGCGAAGATCGCCTCGCCCGCGCCGCGGTCCTGCGCGAACGCGAGCGCCCGAACGTTCTCCGCGTACGAGATCGTCTTGAGGCCGGCGAGCGCGCCGCGCTCGTTGCGGGGCCACGGCACGACCACCACGTCGGTGCTCGGCGCCCACGGACGGAGATCGCTCGCCGCCACCACCACGGTCGGTGCACCGTCGCCGCGCTCGGAGCCGAGTGGCGCCCGCCCGCCGGTCACGGTGATGCGCACCCGCGCCTCCCGGAGCGCGTTGGCGCGGAGCACGTCGTCGGCGGCGGCGCGCAGCACGTCGCGATCGGGCACGGCGAGCCCGAGCCCCTCCGCGGAGCGCGCCAAGCGGTCGAGGTGACGGGACCACGCGAACAGCTCGCCGCCGTACACGCGCACCGTCTCGAACACTCCGTCGCCGACCAGCAACCCGTGGTCGAACGGCGACAGCCGGGCGTCGCGCTCGGCGACGAGCCCGCCGTCGACCCACACGATCAGCTCGCTCGTCACCGCATCGCCACCGCGGCCGCTCGGCGTTCGGGGATCGGCTCCCGCGCGCAGTCGTCGGCGCGAGCGAGGAGCCGGGCCGCCTTCAGCTCCGTCTCCTCCCATTCAGCCGCCGGTGACGAGTCGGCGACGATGCCCGCACCCACGCCCAGCTCCGTACGGTCGGGGAACACGGTGAACGTCCGGATGGCGACGGCGAGGTCGGCCTGGTCGCGCGCGGTGTCGATCCAGCCGAAGCCGCCGCAGTAGACGCCGCGCCGCACCGGCTCGAGGTCGTCGATGGCCTGCAGCACGCGCGGTTTCGGCGCGCCCGTGACCGACGCCGGGGGGAACGTGGCGGCGATCAGCCCGCTCAGCCCGACGTCGGCACGACGGGTGCCCCGCACCGTGCTCACGAGATGGTGGAGCCCGGGATGGGCCTCCATCGCGAACAGCGACGGCACCTCGATCGACCCCGGCTCGCACACACGACCGAGGTCGTTGCGTGCGAGGTCGACGATCATCACGTTCTCGGCCCGATCCTTCGCGCTCGCGCGGAGAACGTGCGCGTCGACAGCCGTTCCCTTGATCGGTTGCGTCTCGACGCTGCGGCCGTCGACCCGCAGGTAGCGCTCCGGCGACGCGCACACGACCGCGACGTCGCCGACGGAGTGGTGGTGGACGCGCAGCAATCCCGTGAACGGCGCGGGGTGGTGGTGCGCGAGCTGGGCGAAGAGCCCGACCGGATCGAGGTGGGCATCGAGGGTGAGGCGCCGGGTGAGGTTCACCTGGTAGCACTCGCCCGCGCGCAGCAGCTCGACGATCGCGCCGACGCGGGCTTCGAACTCGTCGCGCCGGAGGCTCGAGCGCCACCTGAGGTCGACTCCCCGGCGCCGGCTCGCGGCGGGTGCCGGTGTGGCGTCGAGCAGGTCGCGCCGAGCGTCGTGCAGGAGGGTTCGGCCGACGCCCGTGCCGTCGAGCGTGATCTCGCCGTCGGCCGCCACGACCGCCTGGGCGCCGAAGCGCGCGAGCACGACGTCGGGCACCTGAGGCGGCTCGCAGGCGCTCGCGCCGCGTGCGACGACCGGCTCGACGGCGTGGCCCAGCTCGAATGCCAGCCAGCCCACCCACGTGCCCGCCGCGAGGCGGTCGAGGGCGCCGAAGGCGTCGGCGCCCGCCACGACGACCTCCTCGGCGCCGACCCCCACGACCGTGGTGCCGCCTCGCCGCCACACGGCCGCGTCGACCTCGGCGGGCACCCGCGCCAGGAGCGCGGCCGCGATCGTGTCGGAATGGCGCACCGGGTCACGGTACTGCCGGGCGCGCCCGAGCCGGCCTGCGTTCCCGGCGGGCGCGCGTCCTGGCGGGATCGCCGTCGGTACCATTGGCTGCACCGTGAGTTCCGCCGGATACTCCTTGCGCGCCCTGATGGGGCGGATCGGCATCGCCCTCGTGCTGTGCGTCGCACTCGTGGCCGCGGGTGTGGTCTGGGTGAACCGCTACATCGACGACGAGATCGAGCGCATCCCGCGCGTCGCGCTCACGACGTCGACGACCACGAACAATGGCACCAACTTCCTCATCATCGGGTCCGACTCGCGTGCGTTCGTCGACAACTCGATCGACCAGAGCGCGTTCGGCTCCGAGGCCGAGGAGGGGGGTCAGCGCTCCGACACGCTGATGGTGCTGCACGCCAACGGCGACAAGAGCTTCGCGGTGTCGTTCCCTCGCGACACGTGGGTCACCCTGCCGAACGGCAGCGATGCGAAGATCAACGCCGCGTTCAACGACGGGCCGCAGAACGTGGTCGACACGCTGCAACAGAACTTCGGCGTCGCGGTCAACCACTACCTCGAGGTCAACTTCGAGACGTTCGGCGACCTCGTGAACGCGATCGGCGGGGTGCCGGTGTACTCGCCGTATCCGATGATCGACTCGTTCACTGGGCTCAACATCGGCTTCCCGTTCGCGTGCAACGTGCTCGACGGGGGACAGGCGCTCGCGTACGTGCGCTCCCGCCACCCCGAGGAGTTTCGCAACGGTCGCTGGCAGGACGTGTCGGGCATTCCCGACCTCGATCGCATCGCCCGCCAGCAGGAATTCGTGAAGACGCTCGGGCGCGTGGCGATGGAACGGGCCCTCGACGACCCGACCATCGCGCCCGACCTCGCCGACCAGGTGCTCCCGAACCTCACCGCCGACGCCGGCTTCGACCGCGCAGCCTTCGACGAGCTCGCCCGCGCGCTCCTCGGGCTCCGGGGCGGTGACAGCGGCGTCGAATTCGCCACGCTCCCGACCGAAGGCGCGGTCCGGGGTGGCGGCCAGCAGGTGTTGCTCCTCGACAAGGCGGCCGCCGATCCGATGCTCGAGCGCCTGCGGGGCAACGTCGTCGTCGCGCCGACGCCCGACACCGCCGCCGCCGACGGCTCGGCCACGACGGCACCCGCCGGTCCCCGGTTGAGCGACGTGCAGGTGACCGTGCGCAACGGCTCGGGGAAGAGCGGTGCCGCCGGCAGCGCGCTGCAGGAGCTCGCCAACGTGGGCTTCGTCCCCGGCCAGGCCCTCAACGACAGCCGGGGCGTGGTGGACCGCACCGAGGTGCGGTACCGCAGCAGCGACGCAGCGAAGGCCCAGCTCGTGGCCTCGTACGTGGAGGGGGCCGACCTCGTGGTCGACGACTCCCTGAGCGGCGCCGTGGTGGTCGTGGTGGGCAAGAACTTCAAGGCCATCGCGAAGGTCCAGACACCCGCCGCCGACGCCCCGGCTGCGACGCAGACGACGCTCTCACCCGAGGCCGCGTGCACCGGATAGCCCGCGGCGCACGCCCGCGCGACGCTCTCTAAGCTGCCGCCGATGTCCGGTCCTTCCCGACCAGCCTGGCGCGCCTTCGCGGCCCGCTACGTGATCGCGCTGGTCGTCGCGATCACGCTCACCGCGACGGGGGTGGCGGCGGTGAACCGGGAGATCGACGACCGGGTGAGCCACATCGAGCGGGTCAAGGTGACGGTGGCGACGCCGCCGCCCGAAGGTGCGAACTACCTCCTGCTCGGCTCCGACACGCGCGAGTTCGTGAACAACGACATCGACGCCTCCGCGTTCGGCGACCCCACCCAGGAGAGCGGCAAGAATTCCGACACGCTGATGATCGCCCACATCGAACCGGGCGCGCAGAGCGCGCTGGTCGTGTCGTTCCCGCGCGACCTGCTCGTGGAGGTGCCGAACGGCAACGGCCAGCTGGCCAAGATCAACTCGTTCTTCGGCGCCGGTGGCGCGCAGGCGGTGGTCGACATGTTGAAGTGGAACTTCGACATCGACATCCACCACTACGTGGAGGTCGACTTCGAGAGCTTCCGCGAGGTCGTGAACGCGATCGGCACCGTGAACGTGTTCTTCGAGCACCCGACACGCGACGAGTTCACCGGGCTGAACGTCACGCAGGGCCCGGTGTGCAAGGCGCTCGACGGCGACGAAGCGCTCGCGTACGTGCGGGCCCGTCACATCGAGGAGCTCGTCGACGGCGAGTGGCAGATCACCGGCCAGGACGCGCCCGACCTGCACCGGATCGAGCGCCAGCAGGCCTTCATCCGCAAGCTGCTGGGCGTGGCGATCTCGCGGAGCCTCGAGAACCCGCTCGTGGCGGTCGACATCGCCGACAACGGGCTCCAGTACATGAAGCTCGATTCGGGCGTGGGCCGCGGCGAGGTCAACGACCTCATCAAGGCGTTCCGCACCGTCGACGTGAACGACCCGAACGCGGTCCGCTTCGAGACCATCAAGACCGCGGTGAACCCGTCGAAGGCCTACGGCGACTCGCTCATCCTCGGCGACGGCGCGCAGGAGATGATCGACCAGCTGCGCACCTTCGGCGCGCAGGCGGCGCCGTCGGCCGTCACCCCCAGCCAGGTGAAGGTCCGGGTGCGCGAGGGCGTGGTGCAGGTGAAGCCGGAGAACCTCCGTACGCCGTCGGTCGCCGAGGAGCTCACCCGCAACGGCTTCGTCGCCAAGACGGGCCCCCGCACCGACAAGGGCCTCTTCGTGACCGAGATCCGCTACCCACCGGCGCAGCTCGCGGCCGCGAAGCTGCTGCTCGCCTACGCGCCCGACGCCGCGCTCAAGGCCGACCCGACGCTGACCGACCGCCTCGACCTCGTGCTCGGCGTCGCGTTCCCCGGCGTGGTCGTGCCCGCCACGACCGCGCCGCCGTCGCCGATTGCGGCACCGGCGAGCACCACGCCGGCCGAGGTGCCGACGACGACGGTGCCCGCCACCACGGTCGATCCGCTCGAGGCCGCCTGCAACTAGCGCAGCTCGATGGTCAGCGCTCCGAGTCCACGATGCGGTCGCACGACGGCGTGGCGGGCGGTGCGCCCTCGGTCACGGTCCCGCTGAGCGTCGTCGCGCCCGCGTCGGGGAACGGCTGGCGTCCCAGCGTGACGGTGCCGCCGCCGATGGGGCCGACGCCGTCGAGCACGACCTCGCGGTCGAGGCTCACCGTCGCCTGGTTCACCAACGCGACGCCGGGATCGAGGCGCAACGCGACGTCGACCGTCTCGCCGTCGGGCACGACCTCGCTCGAACGGCGGCGGCCCGAGTCGTTCGCCACCACGTGCTCGACGCCCGCCCCGTCGAACCACGACAGCTCGAGGTGCGCGCCGTCGGCGCCGCGCACGGCCCACAGCACCGTGGTGACGTCGCCGTTCACGATGCTCGCCACCGGCTCACGCCGGCCCGTCGCCGCAGGATCCAGACGCACTCGGAAGTGGTGGAGCCCGGTCACCGGCGTCTGCTCGACCGTGTGCCACAGCCGCCCGTCGGACCACAGCAGCGCATCGCAGTCGCCGACCACCGCCAGGCTGCCCGCGGGCGCGACCGAAGTCATCGGCAGCGCATCCACGTGGACGACCCGCGACGGCGGCCCGTCGCTCAGGAGGTCGTGGACGCGCAGCTGCGTCGCCACGAGATCGGACAAACCCTCGGTGCCCGCGTCGGGTTGGTACGCGTGCGTGTAGAGGTACGTCAGTCCACCGTTCACCCAGCAGCTCCACACCGCGGCGACGGCGACGAGCGCGACGATGCCGCCGCGCAGCCACGGCCCCCGACCCGAGAGCCAGCGCGCGAGCCACCACACGCCGACGACCCCGCCGACGACGAGGAGCGGTACGAAGTCGCCCTGATAGCGCTGGTCGACGAACGCGAGCGACAACGCACCCACCGATCCGACGACCGCGCCGAGGAGCGGCGCGGTGAACCGGCGCGCCGCG
>DASUMF010000003.1:0-16680 GCA_036277835.1 Acidimicrobiia bacterium | reverse complement strand
GGGCACGGTGAAGTTCGTCCCGTGGACCACGTCGACCTCCCCGGCCCAGTGTTCGAGCTTCGGCCAGGGCCACCGTCGCCAGAGGGCGTGCACGGCACGGGCCGGGATCCGCGACGTCGCCGGCTCGACGCTCGACGGCAGGAGATGCGCAAGGGCGTCGCGCCCCGTTCGGGTGATCGCGTACCCGCGCACGAAGACGTCGGCTCGGTCGCCGAGCCCTGCAAGCAACGCCGCGGTCGTGTGCCCGACGCCGGAGCGCTCGTTGACGACCGGGCTGGCATCGACCGCGACGCGCAGCGGTGCAACGCGTTCGGCGGTCACGGTCGCCGGATCCTATTTGCCCACCTCGTGGCCCGCGCTGGAGGGGTGGTGAGCACGCGGCAGGTAGGTGCCTCCGGCCCGGGAATGGCGGGGCTGCCTGGTACCGTCAGGCGGGATTCCCTATGGACACCGACATGCTCGATCGACCGAATCGACTCAGTACCGCCAAGGTCGGTCTCTGGCAGCGCATCGGTGACATCTGGCGGGCCCGGGAGCTCCTGGTCGCGTTCACCCGCACCGAGCTGAAGGTCAAGTACAAGAACAGCGTCCTCGGCTTCATGTGGTCGATGCTGAACCCGGCGCTGTACCTCGTCGTCTTCTACGTCGTCTTCCAGCTCATCCTCGGGAGCGGGATCCCGAACTTCCCCATCTTCTTGCTGTCGGGCCTGCTGGTGTGGAACCTCTTCTCCGTCGGGCTCGCGGGGGCGACCGGCTCCGTCGTCGCCAACGCCGGCCTCGTCCGCAAGGTGTCCTTCGCTCGCGAGATCCTGCCGCTCGCATCGGTCGGCGGCGCGCTCGTCCACTTCTTCCTGCAGTCGGTCGTGCTCGTCGGCGCACTGCTCGTCTTCCGCTGGGACGTCGCCGTCGCGTATCTGCCGTTGCTCCCGGTCGCGCTGGTGGCGCTGCTCATGTTCACGGCGGCGCTGGGCACGCTCACGGCCGCGATGAACGTTCGTCTCCGTGACGTCGCGCACTTCGTCGAGCTCGCGCTCCTGGCCTGGTTCTGGATGACGCCGATCGTGTATCCGTACGACCTGGTGGCGGAGAAGGCCGGCAAGTGGCTGTTCCTGTACCAGCTCAACCCCGTCACCTGGGTGGTCATCACGTTCCAGCGCGCGATCTACGGGAAGGTTCGTGCGGTCAAGGTCACCGACGGCGTCGCGCAGGTCACCAAGATCCTCCCCAAGGGCGCCGACCAGTGGTGGTACCTCTGGCACCTCGGGATCGTGATCGCAGCTTCGTTCGCGCTCTTCGTGATCGCGCTCTCGTTCTTCGGACGGGTCGAAGGCGACTTCGCCGAGGAGTTGTGACGCCATGACGTCGGCGATCAGCGTGCGGGGCGTGTCGAAGCGGTTCAAGCTCGCGCACGAGCGATATCCCTCGCTCAAGGAGCGAATGATCCACTTCGGGAACACGCCCCACGAGGACTTCTGGGCCTTGCGCGGGATCGATCTCGAGATTCCCGAGGGCGCGACCACCGGGCTGCTCGGTCACAACGGCTCCGGGAAGTCGACCCTCCTCAAGTGCATCGCCGGCATCCTCCGTCCCACCGCGGGCGAGATCGAGACCCGTGGGCGCGTGGCCGCGCTGCTGGAGCTCGGGGCGGGCTTCCAGTCCGAGCTCACCGGCCGCGAGAACGTGTTCCTCAACGGCGCGATCCTCGGGATGTCGAAGCGCGATCTCGCGCAGCGCTTCGACGACATCGTCGCGTTCGCCGAGCTGGAGCAGTTCATCGACACGCAGGTGCGGTTCTACTCGTCGGGCATGTACGTGAGGCTCGGCTTCGCCATCGCGGTGAGCGTCGAGCCCGACATCCTGCTCGTCGACGAGGTGCTCGCAGTGGGTGACGAGTCGTTCCAACGGAAGTGCCTCGAACGGGTCGAGCAGTTCCAGCGCGAAGGCCGAACGATCGTCGTCGTGTCCCATGCACCCGATCTGGTCAGCCGGATCTGCCAGTCGGCGGCCGTGCTCGACCACGGTCAGCTGGTGTCGTCGGGTGATCCCAAGGAAGCGGTCCAGGTGTTCCGCGAGCACCTGCGGAAGACGCCCCCGCGTCCGCGGCCCGGCGAGCCGCCAGTGACCGACGATCGCGTGCGGGTCACGGGTGTGCGCTTCGAGCATCCGGGCAGCCCCGAGCGTGCGTTTCTCGAGCCGGGCGAGCCGCTGTCGGTGCACGTTGCCTTCGAGGTCGATGCCCCCGTCGACGATCCGGTGTTCACGCTCATGATCTACGACGCCGAGGGTCAGATGCGCCACGGCTCGGGAACCGCGACCGAGCACATCGACACCGGCCACCTCGAGGGTCCGGGTGAAGTCGTGTTCGCGTTCGACGAGATCCCCCTGCTCGACGGCGAGTACGCGATCACGCTCTGCGTGACCTCGAGCGACGGTGCGTACATCTACGACTGGCAGGAGCAGCGGTACCACTTCGAGGTCCGCGACCCGAGCCGCACCTTCGGACCGGACGACTTCGCGGTGCAGATCTCGATCCAGCCTGCGGCGATCGTCGATCGCCTCACGTCTTGATGTCGGGAGCTCGAACCCCTCGCGTCCGCGTCGTCGTGCTCAACTACGACGGCGGTGACACGACCGTGCGCTGCCTCGAAGCGCTCCAGCAGGTCGACTGGCCGGCGGATGCGCTCGAGATCGTGCTCGTCGACAACGCGTCGATCGACGGCATCGCTCCGGTGATCGCCCGTGACATGCCCGTCGTGCGCGTGATCGAGCACACGCACAACGTCGGCTTCGCCGGTGGGTGCAACCTCGCGCTGCGCGACCTCTCGGCGATCGACTACGTGGCGCTGCTGAACAACGACACGATCCCCGACCGTGACTGGCTCCGCCCGCTGGTCGACGCGTTGGAGGCCGACGACGGTCTGGGCGCGGCGAACTCGAAGATCGTGTTCGCGCCGTCGTTCGTCGAGCTCTCGATCGACGCGACCCGCGACCAGGTCGAACCAGGCGCACAGGACCTCGGAGTGCGGATCACAGGGCTGACCGTCGACGGCGCCGAGGTGTGGGAGCACACGCAATTCGCCGACGGCTGTCACCGCTCGGAGACGCGGGGCACCGGGTACGAGCAGGTCTGTTGGACCGCCCCGCAGGCTCAGGTGCGCGTCCCGGTCGAGCCGACCTTGACCGAGATCGACGCCGTCCTCGCGATCGAGCTCTCGTCCGACGTTCCCAAGACGGTCCGCCTCACCGCGGGCGGTGACGTCGTCGAGGTCGACGTCGACGTCGAGCCGAGCTGGCACCTCGTGCCCATGCGCGGTCCGATCTTCGACGTGATCAACAACGTCGGGTCGCGCCTCGTGCTCGGGGGCTACGGCGGCGACCGGGGGTTCCTCGAACCCGATCACGGCCAGTACGACGAGCCCGACGAGGTGTTCGCGTGGTGTGGCGGCGCCGCGCTCCTGTCGGTGCGCTATCTCCGCGACGTGGGGATCTTCGACGACCGCTACTTCATGTACTACGAGGACACCGACCTCTCGTGGCGGGGCCGGCTCGCAGGGTGGCGCTACGTGTACGTCCCCGAGTCGGTCGTGCGCCACGAGCACGCGGCGAGCAGTCGCGAGGGATCGGCGATGTTCACGCACTTCGTCGAGCGCAACCGATTCGTCACGCTCGCTCGCAACGCGCCCTGGTCGATGCTGGCGGACGCCCTCTACGTGTTCCTTCGTGACACCGCCGTGATCTTCGAGCGTGACGTCGCCGTGCAGGTGCTCCACCGGTCGCGTCCGTCGCCGACCCTGACGCTCCGGCGACTCCGCGCGTTCGGCGCCTTCCTCGAGATGTTGCCTTCCACGCTCGCGACCCGCCGGCGCCAAGGGGTTGCGGCACGCGCGCGTGGCGACCTGGTCGACCGCTGGGCGGTTCCGCAGTGAGGGTCGCCGTGTACAACGCGCACTGGGAGACGCTCGGCGGCGGGGAACAGCTCGCCGGCGGCATCGCGACGGCACTGGCGGAGGAGCACGACGTCGAGCTGCTCGTCGACGAGACGTTCGATCCGTACGTCGCGTCCGAGCGACTCGGCTTCGACCTCACGGGGTTCCTGCAGCGCGAGCTCGCGCCGGGCACCCGACCCTTCCTCGACGCGACCGCGGAGTACGACCTCCTCGTGAATTCGTCGTTCGCGAGCATGCGGGCGAACCGCGCACGCCATGCGATGTACTACGTGCACTTCCCGATGCCGCACGCCGAGCTCGATCCGTGGAAGGCGCGTCTCTCGGTCGCGAGACCGGATCCCTTGGCGGGCTGGATCGAACGTGAGCACGGCTTCTGGGCACGCGAGTTCCCCGGGAACGGCTCGTGGACCAACGGCGACGCAACCCTGGCGCTCGGGATCCCGCGTGGTGTCGTCCTGCCGTTCACGATGCGGCTCGGCGCCGGCGTGTGGCCCCCGAGTCGCTGTCCCCACGTGGTCGTGGAGCTGGAAGGGCGGGTGCTGTTCGAGGGCGTCGTCGATCACCGCCGACCCGTCACCGTCGAGCGGGAGGTCGTGGGTCGGGGGGTCGACGACCCCATCGCGTTGCGCATCACGAGCGACACGTTCGTGCCGAGGGTCGAGGTCGGCACCGACGACGACCGCACCCTCGGGCTCGTCGTGTCGCACGTGCAGCTCGGCCCGCGAGTCCCGGGGATCCGGCGCGGTGAGCTCACCAGGTTGCGCGAGCTGCGCCGGTTGCAGTTCGTGCCCGAGTTCCTCGAGTCGTATCAGCAGGTGGCGGCGAACTCCGAGTACACCGCACGGTGGGTCGAGCGTCTGTGGGGTCGTCCCGCGGTCGTGCTCCCACCACCCGTTCGCTTGCGCGCGCCGGGCGACAAGGCGCCGATCATCCTGTCGGTCGGTCGCTTCTTCTCCAACTCGTCGGGCCACTCGAAGAAGCAGGTCGAGTTGGTCGAGGCGTTCCGCATCGCGTGCGAGCAGGGTCTGCGCGGATGGGAGCTGCACCTGGCAGGCGGCTGCAAGGACGTCGACCGCCGCTACGCCGAAGAGGCTCGCCGGGCCGCCGTCGGCCTTCCCGTGCACTTCCACATCAATGCGCGTGGCGACGACGTGGCGGACCTGTTCGCCCGGGCGCAGCTCTTCTGGCACGCTGCCGGCCTGGGCGAAGACCTGGCACGCCATCCCGATCGCCAGGAGCACTTCGGGATCACCGCGGTGGAGGCGATGTCGGGTGGCGCGGTGCCGCTGGTGTACGCACACGGTGGTCCAGCGGCGATCGTGGAACGGGCCGGATGTGGTCGTACCTACGAGACGATCGAGCAGCTCGCGTCCGCGACCCTCGAGCTCGTGGGCGACCCGCGCGAGCTCCACCGGCTCTCCGCCCTCGCGGTGACCGAGGCAGGCGAATACGCGTACGACGAGTTCGCGCGGCGAACGCGCGCGCTGGTCGCGCAGAGCAGTCGAACATGAGTCAGCCGCGGTATCCGATCTCCACCCGACCGGGCATCGCTGACCGCGCCGTGCAGCGCGTCGGTGTCGTACCCATGCGTTGCCCGTGCTGCGGGCACGTCGGGCTCGCGCGCGGGTTCTCCGAGAACCTGCGCGAGACCGGTCGCTGCGGTGCGTGCGGCGCGACCAATCGGAACCGCCAAGTGGCGGTCGTCGCGTGCCGTGCGGCGAGCGAATTGAGCGGACGCCGCGTTTGCGATCTGCGCGCGTTGCGAGCGACGGGGCTGGTCGTCTACAACACCGAAGCCCAGGGTGCGCTCCACGACCAGCTCGAGGCGATGCCGTGCTATCGGTGCAGCGAGTACCTCGGGCCCGACCACTCGCCGGGCGAAGTCGTCGGCGCGACGGTGCACGAGGACCTCACGGAGCTGTCGTTCGACGACGGTGGGATCGACCTCGTGCTGTCGTCGGACGTGCTCGAGCACGTGCCCGATCCGTACCGCGCGCATCGCGAAGTGCACCGCGTCCTGCGGCCCGGCGGTCGACACGTCTTCACCGTGCCGTTCCACCAGCACGCCCACCTCGACGACGTGCGAGCGCGTCCGGGGCCGGCGGGGGAGCCGGAGCTGCTCGCTCCTCCGATCTATCACGACGACCCGGTTCGACCCGAGGGCGTCCTCGTGTACACGATCTTCGGGTTGGCGATGCTCGTCGAGCTGGCGCGGATCGGGTTCGACACCCGCATGTACCGGCTCGCTGAGCCGTGGCACGGGATCCTCGGACCGAACGCGTTGGTCTTCGAGGCAGTCAAGGTCTGATCGGGAGAATGTCGATGTCGGACGAGAGCCTGCTCGTGTCCATCGTGTCGCCCGTCTACCAGGAAGAGGCGGGGATCGAAGAGTTCCATCGTCGCCTCGCGGCGACGCTCGACGGGATCCCCGGGCTTCGGTTCGAGATCGTGTTCGTGAACGACGGCAGCACCGACGGTTCGCTCGAAGTCCTCCGCGAGATCGTGGCCAAGGACCCTCGCGCGCGCGTCGTCGACCTCTCCCGCAACTTCGGGCACCAGGTGGCGTTGAGCGCGGGCGTGGACCACGCGCGGGGCGACGCCGTCGTCGTGATCGACTCCGACCTCCAGGACCCTCCCGAGGTCATCCCGGAGATGGTCGAGCGGTGGCGCAAGGGCTTCAAGGTCGTCTACGGCGTCCGCACGAGCCGATCGGGTGAGACGCGCTTCAAGCTCTTCACCAGCAACGTCTACTACGGCCTCATCGACCGCATCTCGGAGGTCCCGCTGCCACGGCAGGCCGGCGACTTCCGGCTCCTCGACCGCGCCGTCGTCGACGTGCTCGCCCGGATGCCGGAGCGCAACCGCTACGTGCGCGGGATGGTGGCGTGGGTCGGGTTCCCGCAGAGTGCGGTCGAGTACGAGCGCGACCCTCGCTACGCGGGAGAGACCAAGTACACGCTGCGACGCATGGTGCGTCTCGGCCTCGACGGTCTCACGAGCTTCTCGGAGCGCCCGCTGCGGTTGGCGACGCAGCTCGGTCTCGTCGTCACCGTGCTCGCGTTCCTCCTGGGCGCCTGGGTGATCGTCGCGACGATCGCCGACCTCGGCGACGACGGGCGCGGCTGGCCCTCGCTCATGGCGGTCGTGTTGTTCCTCGGTGGGGTGCAGCTGCTCTGCATCGGCGTGCTCGGCGAGTATCTCGGTCGGGTCTACCGGGAGACGAAGGGGCGTCCGCTGTACGTCGTGGGTGACGTGATCGGCGGCGACGCCCCGCACGGCTCCGGCGCGCCGTGAGCCCCCTGGTGTCGGTGTGCGTGCCCACCTACAACGGTGACCGGTACGTGGAACGGACCGTGCGGTCCGCGCTCGAGCAGACGCTCACCGACCTCGAGGTGATCGTGAGCGACGACGGGTCCGTCGACGCGACGCTCGACGTGGTTCGCACGATCGACGACGCGCGCGTCCGCATCGTGACGAATCCGGGCGCTGGTGGTGCATCGTCGAACTGGAACCACGCGGTGAGCCTCGCTCGGGGGAACTACGTGAAGGTCCTGTGCCAGGACGACGAGCTGTACCCGGAGTGCCTCGCGCGTCAAGTCGATGCGATGGAACGCGGTCGGGCCGACCACGTCGTGCTGGTCGGGTGCCGACGCGACATCGTCGACGATCGGGACCGGGTCATCCACGCGCGGCGCGGATGGAGCGGTGCGCCAACTGTTGCGAGCGGCGCGGCCGTCGCCCGCGCGTCGGTCCGCGCGGGCACGAACGTCGTCGGCGAGCCGTCGTCGACCCTGTTCCGCAGGGACGCGTTGGATCGGATCGGCGGGTTCGCCGCCGATCAGGCGTACATGATCGATCTCGACGCGTGGACGAGGATGCTCCAGCACGGAACACTGGCGTACGTCCAGGATGCGCTCTGCACCTTCCGGGTCTCGTCGAACTCCTGGAGTGCCCGTCTCGCGCGCGAGCAGGCGCGGCAGGCCCGGTCGACGCTGCAGGCGATCAAGGCGCGGTACCCCGACGCGGTCAGTGCCGGCGACGTGCGCATCGGGTCGCTGCGCGCCCTCGCGCTCGCCTACGTGCGCCGGGTCGTGTTCGCGCTCAGCTCGTGGCTTCCCGAGCGCGGGCGCAGCGGTCAGCGTCGGCCGGGCCCTGCGCGGCCTTCACCCGACGTCGTGTAGCACCTTGTCGCGCAGCGCACGCACGCCCGAGGCGCCGAGCCGCGCCTTGACCTGTGCCGCGTGGTCGCGCAGGTCGTAGAACGCGAAGCGACCGTCCTCGCTCTCGATCGGCGCCGCACCGGACGCCGACGCGAGCTCGCCCTCGATCGCGGCTGCACGCTCGGGGTAGCCGAAGCGGTCGACCCAGAGCCCTCGGAACCCGACTGCGGTGATCGCGTCGAGCATGTCCGCGGTCGGGAGCTTCACGACCTGCGCCTGCCAGTCGCTCTCCCGCCCTCGCGTTCCGCCGTAGCTCCACGAGAGGTCGTCGGAGTGGACGTAGCCCCGCAGGGGGTCGTAGTCGACCATGCCGAACGGCGGGACCGAGTCCTCCGCCTCCGGGTAGGGGAGGTAGGGCAGCTGGAAGACCGCGGTGCCGGATGGCATGGCGGCTTCGATCCGCTGGACGAAGCGCGCGTCGCGGTCCCACTCCGCTTCCATGCGCCGAGAGTCGGGGATGATCGCGTTGCTGGTCTGGTCGAACACGCCGATGCCGACCAGCAGGAGCGCGGCTGCCGGCACGACGAGCGCCTTGTGGCGGAAGTCGGGCAACCATCCGCGGAAGCGATCCAGCCAGATGGCGACCGCGACGAGCGCGTAGAAGCCGATGAACACCGAGATCCGGTTCCATGCCCGGATCTCGGCCAGTCCCGCCATGCCGAAGATCCACGAGAAGCCGCCGGTGACACCGAGCACGATGGAGATCACCGCGAGCGCCCCGAGGCGGAGCAGCAACGGCGGCGCCCGCGTGTCGGGGCGTCCGGAGCTCCCGAGGCCGAGGAGCACGGCGAAGAGACCGAGGAGGCCGAGTGAGCCGATGAGGCCGAGGAACTGCGTCGCCTCCGAATTGCTGGGCGCGGTGAAGACCCGATTGGTGATCTCGCCGATCGCACCGATCCGGTACCCGGGGATCGGGCTGACCATCTGGATCGGTCGCAACGCGTAGTAGTCGCTCTCGGCCACACTGCGCTGCGCCACCGCGTCGTTCGGGCCGTGCTCCGACCAGTAGAGGAACGACGGCAACGTGTTCGCGAAGATCCCCGCTCCCATCACGACCGTGAGCGCGACCGCGGAAGCGATCGGTCGCCACTCGCGGGCGACGACGAGACGCAGGACGCCGACGATGGCGAGCAACGCGATGCAGAACGCGGCGTAGTACAGACCGGTCACCGAGATGGCGAGGGCCCCGAGGACGAACCAGAGCGTCCGTCGGGTCTTCCACTCGAAGCGAGGCGCCCCGTCGGCAGTGGGGCCGAAGAACGGCGGCGCCGCCTCCCACACGCGGATCGTGAAGAGGCAGGCGATCGGAACCGTGAAGTAGGCCGCGAGGGGAAGGTGCCAGGTGCCGCGCAAGAAGTGGTACGGCAAGAAGGTGTAGAGCAGCGCGGCGACGAACGCGGCGATGCGCGAGACGCCGAGCGATCGCGTCACGAAGAACGCGACCAGCGCGACGAGCACGAACGAGAGCAGGTAGTAGAGGTTGATCGCGAGCACCGCATCGCCGGTGAAGAACCCGATGACCTTGAGGAGCACCCAGTGCAGGTTGTCGGTGCCGATCGGGAAGTCGTGGTGGTCGGCGCCGCCGGGCCAGCCGAGGCGGGGGTTGAACTGGTACCACCCGTTCTCGATCGACGCCTTGACCTCGGCGATCTGCGCGATGCCGTCACGCTGGTAGAGGAACGGCGCGCGCAACGGAATCGCCCAGACCCGCATCAAGAGCGCGGTGATGGCGGCGCTGGCGATCGCGACGACGGAGCCGTCGCGCACCTGGAGGCGCCAGGAGGTCGACGGTGCCGTCGACGAGGCAGCGGCTCCCGGGGCGTCGTCGACGACGGGATCGGGCATCGCGGGCGACCGTGGCGACTGGAGCTGCATGCCTTCCACAGTGGGTGTTCGGACCATTTCCGTGCCGGCCAGGTGCAGTCCACACCCCGACGCAGGTTCGTAGACTAGACGAGGTATTTCTCGCATTCGGGTCGTGGCTCGACCCTCGAAGCCACCCCGATGGGGTCGCGCCAGGAGCAGACGTGGACGAAGCAGGCCGGTGTCGCGCGTGCGCGAGCGCCGAGCTGATGGCGCACTACGACGCCCCCGACACGATGTTCGGCTCCGGACGGTCGTTCCCCTACGGCGAGTGCGCGGCGTGCGGCACGCTGAACCTGCTCGACGTCCCCGACGACTTCTCGCCGTACTACCCGCCCGACTACCTGAGCATGACCGTCGATCCTGCAGCGCTGGGTCCGGCGACGCGCTCGTTGGTCAAGGCCACTTCGTACGCCGTCCTGCGGGATCGGACCGGGGTCGGGCGCCGAGTGCTCGGCGCGGTGCCGGTGCGTCGCATGCGGACGCTCGTGACGATCCTCGACTCGGTCGCGCGCGCACCCTCCGCGCCCGCCACCATGCTCGACGTCGGCGCCGGCTCGGGGATGGTCCCACTCGCGGTGTCGCTCGCGGGCGGGATCGAGGTGTTGGGGATCGATCCGTTCGCGGCCGGAGACCGACGCCTCGGCGACCACGCCGAGCTGCGTGCGATCGGACTCGACGACGTGAAGGGCACGTTCGACCTCGTGTCCTTCCACCACTCGCTCGAGCACGTCCCCGACCCGCTCGGCGCGCTCCGCACCGCAATGGAGTTGCTCGCGCCGGGTGGCACCGTGTTGGTTCGCCTCCCGACCGTCTCGTCGTTCGCGTGGCGGGAGTACGGCACGGAGTGGATCCAGCTCGACCCGCCGCGGCACGTGTGGTTGCCGTCGCGCGCGGGCCTGGCGGCGTTGGCCGACGCAGCCGGCCTCGAGATCGTGGGCTCCTACGACGACTCCAACGAGTTCCAGTTCTGGGGGAGCGAGCAGGCCCGACGCGGGGTCGCGTTGACCGATCAGCGCTCCCAGTACGTGAACGCACGCCAGTCGTCGTTCTCGTCGCACGAGCTCAGGGCGTTCGCGCGTCGAGCGCGCGAGCTCAACGACCAGCATGACGGCGATCAGACCGTGGTCTACCTGCGGGCGCCCTCAGGTGGGGCCGCGAACGCGTCGACAGATGTTCGATGAGGCGCTCGTCGTTCGCCGCCATGGCGATGCTGCTCGTGGTGGGTCTCTCCGCCGTCACCCAGGTGGCTGCGGCAGCTCCCGCAACGGCTGCGGCGACGCCCCGCGAGTGGGACGCGCGTCTCCTCCCGATCGTCGAGCAGGTCCAGAAGCTTCGGGGCCTGACGTTCGAGCACCCCGTCAAGGTCGAGTACCTCGCCGACGCGGCGTTCGAGAAGCGCGTCGCGATCGACGACGAGAAGCTCTCCAAGGCCGACAAGCGCGGAGCTGAGCGCAGCGAGGCACAGCTGCGTGCACTCGGTCTCGTCCCTCCCGGCACCGACCTCCTCGCGTCGACGTCGGATCTGCAGCAGTCCGGCGTGCTCGCGTACTACTCGCCGGTGACGAAGCAGGTCACCGTGCGGGGGAAGAAGCTCGACGTCCCCATCCGCGTGACCCTGGCACACGAGCTGACGCACGCGCTCCAGGACCAGCACTTCGACCTCACCGAGATCCAGCGCGCGGCACGCAAGGATCACGGATCGGCGGCCGCGACCGCGCTGATCGAAGGTGACGCGACGCGCGTCCAGCGCGAGTACGTCGACGGCCTGTCCGGCGCGGAGCGCGAGGAGTACTCCCAGTGGGAGCGCGACACGGGCACCCAGGTCGACGGCGAGCTCGACGCTGATGCGGTGCCCGGCGTGCTGATCGCGATCTTCCAGAGTCCCTACGTGCTGGGACCGGAGATGCTGCGCGCCGTCGTGGCGGCCAAGGGCGACGGCGCAGTCGACGATCTGTTCCGTGATCCGCCCGCGGACGACCTCTCGTACCTCGATCCGTTGTCGATCGTCGGAGACCACGCCGGGGCGAAGGTCACCCCGCCCACGCTCGACGCCGGCGACGAGCAGGACGGCAAGCGTGACGTGTTCGGGGCGTTCGCGCTCTACCTCCTGCTCGCCACCTCGGGTGATCCGGTGCACGCCCTCGACGTCGCCCGCGGATGGGGTGACGACGCCATGGTCACGTTCACGCGATCGGGCACCACGTGCCTGCGGGCCACCTTCACGGGAACGAACGGCGAGACGTCGAGCGCGATCCACGATGCGCTCGCCGACTGGGCGACGAACCGATCGGGGGGCGCCGCCAGCGTGACCGCGGCGAGCGACGACACCACGCTGACCGCCTGTGACCGCGGCGGCGCCACCACCGACCCGGGCACCACGCCGCAGGCCGCACTCGTCACCGCCGCGATCCGGAGCACCCTGCTGGCGCAGGCGCTCGAGGTGTTCGGCGAACGGACCGCGTCGTGCGTCGTCGATCGCGCGTTGAGCGATCCGACGTTCCGACCGCTGCTCGATGCCTCCGTGGCGACGCCGTACGCAGCGCCCGACGAGTCGGTGTCGGATGCGTTCACCCGCCGCATCACAGCCATCGCGACGAGCTGCGCCGACGCGTGACCGCGCGCGCTCGACAACCAGGCGCGCCTCGCCTCAGACGACGAAGTACTTGGCTTCGGGGTGGGGAACGATGATGGCGCTCGTGCTCTGCTCGGGTTCGAGCTGGAACTCCTCGGTGAGCTTCACGCCGATGCGGTGCAACTCGAGCAGCTCGTCGAGCTTGGCCTGGTCGTCGAGGTCCGGGCACGCGGGATAGCCCCATGAGTACCGCGAGCCGCGGTACTGCTGGCGGAAGAGCCCGGCGATGGTCGGGCCGTCCTCGTCGGCGAAGCCCCACTCCTCGCGGATCCGCCGGTGCCAGAGCTCGGCGAGCGCTTCGGTCATCTCCACCGACAAGCCGTGGCAGAGCAGGTACTCCTGGTACCGGTTCTCGGCGAAGAGCTCCCGCTCGCGCTGCGACGCGAGCTCGCCGACCGTGACCACGTGGAACGCCGCGTAGTCGGGGTCGCCGCTCTCGACCGGGCGGAAGAAGTCGGAGATGCACAGGTTGCGGTCTTCGCGCTGGCGGGGGAAGTTGAACCGGAGCCGTTCGCTGCGTCGTTCGTCGTCGGTCCACACCACGAGGTCGTTGCCCTCGGAGTTCACCGGGAAGTAGCCGTAGACGACCGACGGCACGAGCCAGCCCTCGGCCTTCGCGCTGTCGAGCTCGGTGCGCAGGACCGCTCTGATGCGGTCCTTGAAGTCGGTGTCGCTCTCGTTGATCGTCTTGTCGGGACGGAACTGCCACTGGTTGCGGAACAGCGCCGTCTCGTTGATGTACGTCGCGATGTCGTCGAGGGGCGTGCCCTTCGCGACCCGCGCGCCCAGGAAGGGTGGCGTGAAGACCGGCACGTCGATCGCGACGTCGGATCGGGTGAGCACGGGCGGGAGGTTGTCGGTGCGCGCACCTCGAGGCTCGCGGCGGGGGAGATCCCGGCCGCCGAGGGCGCGCCCGAAGTCGGGGTCGATCTCGCCGGTGCGCTTGCCCTCCATGAGCGTGTCCATCGTGTGGAGACCCTCGAACGCGTCCTTCCCGTAGAACAGCCGGCCGTCGTAGACCTCCCGGAGGTCGCGCTCGACGTACGTGCGCGTGAGCGCGGCGCCCCCGAGTAGCACGGGCGTCTCCGCGAGGCCCTGCACGTTGAGCTCCTCGAGGTTCTCCCGCATGATCAGCGTGCTCTTCACGAGGAGGCCGCTCATCCCGATCGCGTCGGCCTTCACCTCCTTCGCCTTGTCGACGAACGCCGACAGCGGCGCCTTGATCCCGATGTTGTGGACCTCGTAGCCGTTGTTGGTGAGGATGATGTCGACGAGGTTCTTGCCGATGTCGTGCACATCGCCCTTGACGGTGCCGATCACGAGTCGACCCTTGCCGCCGGCGTCGGCCTTCTCCATGTGCGGCTCGAGGTAGGCCACCGCCGTCTTCATCGTCTCGGCGCTCTGGAGCACGAAGGGGAGCTGCATCTCGCCGGCGCCGAACAGGTCGCCGACGACCTTCATGCCCTCGAGCAACACGTCGTTGACGATCGCGAGCGCGGGCAACGAGGCGAGCTGCGCCTCGAGATCCGCTTCGAGGCCGTCGCGATCGCCATCGATGATGCGGTGCTTGAGTCGCTCCTCGACCGTCCACGCGGAACGGTCCTCACGGACCACCGCGGAGGCGTCGACGCCTTCGAACAGCGCCATGAGCTCGGTGAGCGGGTCGTAGTCGTCGCGTCGACGGTCGTAGACGAGGTCGAGCGTGACCTCCCGCACGTGGTCGTCGATCTTGTGCATGGGCATGATGCGCGCCGCGTGCACGATCGCGGCATCGAGACCGGCCTCGCGGCACTCGTGCAGGAACACGCTGTTCAGCACGTGACGGATCACCGGCTTGAACCCGAAGCTGATGTTCGACACGCCGAGCACGGTCCACACGCCCGGGAGCTCGGCCTTGATGCCCCGGATGCCCTCGATCGTCTCGATGCCGTCGCCCCGGCTCTCCTCGATCCCGGTGGCGAGCGTGAGCGTGTTGCAGTCGAACAGGAGGTCGGTCGGGTCGAGGCCGTAGCGCTCGACCGCGAGGTCGCGGATGCGGCGCGCGATGTCGACCTTGCGCTGCGCGGTGCGGGCCTGGCCCTCCTCGTCGATGCACATGCACACGACGGCGGCGCCGTAGTCGCGCGCGAGCGACATCACGCGGTCGAAGCGCTTGCCGGGTTCCTCGCCCTCTTCGAGGTTCGCCGAGTTGAGGATGGCCTTGCCGCCCGAGTGCTGGAGCCCCACTTCGAGCACGTGGGGCTCGGTGGAGTCGAACACCAGTGGGAGCCCCGCTTGCGTCGCGAGGCGGCCGGCGAGCTCGTCCATGTCGAGGCCGCCGTCGCGACCGACGTAGTCGACGCAGAGGTCGAGGACGTGCGCGCCCTCCTTCACCTGCTCGCGCGCCATCTGCACGCCGACGTCCCAGTCGCCTTCGAGCATCGCGTTGCGGAACTTCTTCGAGCTGTTCGCGTTCATCCGTTCGCCGATGGCGAGGAACGCGCTGTCCTGGTGGAACGTGACCGGGCTGTAGATCGACGAGCAGCTCGGTTCGAAGTCGACGGTGCGCTCGACCGGCGCGCGGGTGCCGATGCGGTCGACCACCGCCTTCAGGTGCTCGGGTGTGGTGCCGCAGCACCCCCCGACGATGTTCAGACCGAACTCGGGGATGAAGCGCTCGTGCGCGTCCGCGAGTGCCTCGGGCGTGAGGTCGTAGTGCATGTGGCCGTCGACGATCGACGGCAACCCCGCGTTCGGGAGGCAGGAGAGGAAGGTGCGCGCGTGCTGCGAGAGGTAACGGAGGTGCTCGGTCATCTCCCCGGGGCCGGTCGCGCAGTTCATGCCGATCACGTCGGGCCGCAACGCCTCCAACGCGGTGAGCGCGGCGCCGATCTCGGAGCCCACGAGCAGTCGACCGGTCGTCTCCACCGTGACCTGCACCATGATCGGGACCTCACGACCCGCCCGGTGCATGGCACGGCGGGCCGCGACGATCGCGGCCTTGCCCTGGAGCAGGTCCTGCACCGTCTCGACGAGGATCACGTCGACGCCGCCCGCGAGCAGGCCGTCGAGCATCACCTCGTAGGAGTCGCGCAGGTCCACGAAGGTGATCTGGCCGAGCGACGGGAGCTTGGTGCCGGGGCCGACCGACGCGATCACGAAGCGGGGCCGGTCGGGGGTCGCGAAGTCGGCGGCGACCTCCTTCGCGATCCGGGCGGCCTGCTCGTTGATCTCGTAGGTCTTCTCCCCGATGCCGTACTCGGCGAGGACCGTGCCGAACGCCCCGAACGTGGCGGTCTCGACCGCGTCCACGCCCACGTCGAAGTACTCGGCGTGCATCTGGCGGATCAGGTCGGGCCGCGTGAGCACCAGGTGTTCGTTGCACCCTTCGAGCGCGGCACCACCGAAGTCGTCGGGGCCCAGGTCGTGGCCCTGCACCCAGGTGCCGAAGGCGCCGTCGAACACCAGGACGCGCTCGCGGAGCGCCGAGAGGAAGGCCGACATCGTCCTCCAGGCTACCGGTCGACGCGGTTGTCGCCGTCTTCGAGTTTCTCTGTCGTGGTGGTCGTGTCAGCTGTCGACGGCAGCCATCACGAGCTGGTCGGCAAGGTGCTCGACCGCCGAGGCCGACAGCGCGGCTGGCGAAACGGTCGCGTTGGTGAACGCGCCGAACACGTCGATCACCAGATGCGTGCAGCCGGCCGAGTTCGCGAAGTCCATTCCTCCCCCTTCGCCGACTCGGACCATCACGAGGTTCGGGACGGTCTGACCGGGGACGAAGTTGAGGTTCGACGCCAGCGGCACCGGTGGCGGGGCCGGGAACACGGTGAGGTGGCCCGGTGCCGTCGGCTCGGTCACCGTGACGTTCAGCACGAACCCACCGACCTCGGTGCTCGTCGTCGTCAGCCGAAGGATCGCGGCGGGGCCGACGCAGCCAGGCTGTGGGAACGGGCTCGAGAGGCGCGTGTCGATTACGCGGAACGGGTTGGCCCCGACGAAGCGTCCACTCTCGGTGCTCCTGTCTTCGTCGAAGTAG
>DASUMF010000002.1:0-17926 GCA_036277835.1 Acidimicrobiia bacterium | reverse complement strand
GGCCGGCTTCCGCGCGGTCGTCTTCCTGGCTGCCGCCTTCTTCACGGTCCGCTTCTTCGCCGCCTTCTTCGCCGGCTTCCGAGCGGTCGTCTTCTTGGCCGTGGACTTCCGCGCCACCCGACGCTTGGCCGGCTTGCGGGCGGTCGTCTTCTTGGCCGTTGTCTTCCGTGCTGTGCGTCGCTTTGCGGGAGGCACGGTCACCACCTTTCTCGAGGGATACTTCGGGTCGTAGGTGCGTTGCTTGGTGCGTTGCTGTGCGTTGCGCCTACTTGTTCACGGCGGACTTGAAAGCCGCTCCTGCGGAGAACTTCACGCCCTTGGATGCCGCGATCTGTACCGGTTCGCCGGTGCGCGGGTTGCGCCCGGTGCGCGCCGCGCGTGACGAACGCGAGAACGAACCGAAACCAGGGAGCGTGACCTTGTCGTCTGCCGCCACCGCACCCTGGATTGAGTCGATGAACGCGTTCAACGCACGCTCAGCTTCGGCCTTGTTGAGACCAGCTTGCTCCGCGATCTTGTCGACGAGTTCTGCCTTGTTCACACTTGCCTCCGAATGTGTGCGTGTTCCCAGGAAGTTGAACGCATTTGCGCGCAAAGGTCAAGCATTGCATTGCATGGACGCAGTTGCGCATCGCCCGCTCTGCGCGCGCTTGACGTTGTCACATGACGCGTTCCACGCTACGACAGTTCGCTCACGCGCAGGTGGATATGCACGCGCGTTTCCTTCCGCGTCGCTTCGGGCACGCTCTTCGTCGACATGCGCGTGCTTCGCGCGCCGACGCGCGCGTGAGGAATGCGGCGCGGCGCGCGCGATCGGAACGCACCACCGAATGCGTCGCGCGAGCAACGTCGCGCCAGCGCACGAACACATCACGACCGACTGCGAACGGACTGCGCGCGAACGAACGACGACGCGCGTTTGTGCAGGTCGCGGCGCTCTTCGGGCGCGAACGAGCCCGGCCACGAGGGCCGGGCTCTGGTGGTAGCCCCGAGCAGATTCGAACTGCCGTTACCGCCTTGAGAGGGCGGCGTCCTAGGCCACTAGACGACGGGGCCGGGCCTCTGATCCGGCCTGGGCCCATGGCTGGGCCCGCCGGTGAACACTCTGGATTCGCGCTCGGGGGGGAGGACTCGAACCCCCAAAGGCAGGACCAGAACCTGCTGTGTTGCCGATTACACCACCCCCGAAAGGTGACGGCCCAGACTAGCGGATCGGCCTGATCCGACCGGGGGTCGGAACCTCAGCCGAGACGATCGCGAGCGGCGCGGAGCCGGTTCAGCGCGTGCTCCTGCCCGATGAGCCAGATCGCGTCGAACACCGGGAGCCCCTGCGCACGCCCCTCGATCGCGACGTACACCGCGGCCATGACCTTGCCGGGCTTGAGACCGAGCTGCTTGATCACCTCGACGAGGTTGATCCCGTCGACCGTCCACTCGCACGCCTCGACGTGCGCGATGACTGCGTCGAGCACGTCGTCGGCGCGCTCGACCGCCTCGAGCCGCGCCCACGCCTCGGGCTCGATCACCAGGTCGTCGTCGGCGACGAAGAGGCAGGCCATCTGGTCGACGAGCTGGACGAGCGTCGACGAGCGCTCCTGGCCGATCGCGACCGCGTGCGCGAAGACGTCGGGATCGAACGCGGCGCCGAAGCGCTCGCGCACCTCCGGCTCGACGCGCGCTGCGAGCTCCGCGGTGTCGAGGCGGCGCATCCACTCGCCGTTGATCCACTCGAGCTTCTTCTCGTCGAACACCGCCGACGCGTGGGTGACGTGCTCGAGATCGAAGTGCTCGATCAGCTCGGCGAGCGAGAGGATCTCGCCGATCGCCTCATCCGGCGACCAGCCGAGGAGCGCGAGGTAGTTGAGCAGGGCCTCGGGCAGGATGCCACGGGAACGGAACTCCTCGACCGCGACCGAACCGTGACGCTTCGACAACTTCGAGCGGTCGGCAGCGAGGATCAGTGGCAGGTGCGCGTAGATCGGTTGCTCCGCCGCGCCCATCGCGCGCCGGAGCACGAGCACCCGGTGCGTGGTGTCGATGAGGTCCTCGCCCCGGATCACGTGCGTGATCCCCTCGTCGAGATCGTCGACGGCGTTCGCGAGGAAGAAGATCGGCGACCGGTCCGACCGCAAGATGACGAAGTCGGGGATGTTCGCCCACTCGACCGTGACATCGCCGCGGATCAGATCGCGGAAGGTGCTGACTCCGGTGTCGGGAGTGCGGAAGCGCAGCACCGACGCGCGACCCTCGGCGCGCCGCTCGTCGCGCTCGGCGGTCGTCAGGTCGCGGCAGTGCCCGTCGTAGCCCGGAGGACGCCCGGCCGCGCGCGCGGTGGCGTTCCGCTCCTTGACGTCGTCCTCGGTGCAGAAGCACTCGTACGCGAGTCCGTCGGCGAGGAACTGCTCGGCCACGGCGACGTAGCGATCGACGTGCTCGCTCTGGCGGATCGGCTGCCCGTCCCACCCGATCGAGAGCCAGTGGAGGGTGTCCTGGATCCCGTCCACCCACTCTTCACGCACCCGCGCGCGATCGGTGTCCTCGATGCGCAGGAGAAAGGTCGCGCCGTCCGAGCCTGCGCCGTGACCGCGGGCGAAGAGCAGGTTGCAGAGTGCGGTGCGCGCGCCACCCACGTGGAGCTCGCCGGTGGGCGCAGGTGAGAAGCGGACTCGAACCGGTGCCATCGCCCGAGTCTACGGACCGGCCTGAATTTCCTCGGGCCCAGCGTGTCTGGCGTCAGTCGCTCGCGATCGACGTCACGAGGTCACCTCGGACCTCACCGAGCAACGCGGCAGTCTTCGGCGGCATGCGCAGCACCGCGTCGGGGATGCCGTCGACCAGCGCCCGGCGCGCGCCGTACTCGTGCGACACACCGTGCACGGCCTCGACGCGCCAGGCGACGAATGCCGGGTCGACCTCACCTTGGTAGCCCAGCAGCGTGGCCGCGACCTCCACGTCGGTGATCACCGGCGCGCGACCGAACGAGGCCGCGCGCTTCATCGCCAGCTCGGCCACGATGGCGAGCACGTCGTCGCTCGACTCGTGCGCACCCAGGTCGAGGCGATCGCCGAGGCGGTGCGCCAGCGCGACCGCGTAGCCGATGTTGGGACCCGGACGCCCGAACAGCGCGCCCTCGGGCTGCCCGGTGGGGAGGTCACCGGCGCGGTCGGCGACCCACGCCCGCGCCGCGGGGAGGCGCACACCCGGCGCGAGGTTGGGTTCCTGGCGTGGGTGGTCTTCGAGCGTCGGGGCGACGAACGGGTCGGTGGGCATGGTCGCGTTGCTACTGCGCCGACTCGGCTTGGAGCAAGCCGTAGACGAGCGAGTCGAACAACGCCTGCCACGAGGCCTCGATGATGTTCTCGCTGACCCCGATGGTGGTCCAGGTGCGGTCACCGTTGGTCGAGTCGACGAGCACCCGGGTGACGGCGCCCGTGCCCTTGGCGGTGTCGAGGACGCGCACCTTGTAGTCGGTGAGGTGCACGTGGTCGAGGGCCGGGAAGCGGTCGCCCAGCGCGGCGCGCAGCGCGGTGTCGAGCGCGTTCACGGGGCCGTTGCCCTCCGCGGTGGCGATGGTGCGCTCACCGTCGACGTGGACCTTGATGGTCGCCTCGGTGGTGATCCCGGAGCTCGCCGCCGGGTCGTCGTCGTCGGTGATCACGCGGAACGACTCCACGTCGAACCAGTGTTGCTCCCAGCCTCCGGCACGACGCATCAGGAGCTCGAGCGACGCGTCGGCCACCTCGAAGTGGTATCCCTCGTGCTCCATCCGCTTCAGCGTGTCGACCAGGTCGTTGAGCTGGGGCCCGTCGAGCTCGAGCCCGAGCTCCCGCGCCTTCATCGTGAGCGTGCTCTTGCCCGCGAGCTCCGACACCACGAAGCGGGTGCCGTTACCGACGGAGTCGGGCGCGATGTGCTCGTAGGCATCGGGTCGCTTCGCGATCGCGCTCACGTGGAGCCCGGCCTTGTGCGCGAACGCCGATCCGCCCACGTACGCGGCCTGCGGGTTGAGCGTCATGTTCACAAGCTCGGCAACGTGGTGCGCCACCGGTGTGAGCCGCTCCAGGCGATCGGCGGGGATGGTCTCGATGCCCATCTTCAACGTGAGGTTCGGGATGATGGTGGTGAGGTTGCAGTTGCCGGTGCGTTCGCCGTAGCCGTTGATGGTGCCCTGCACCTGGACCGCCCCACCGCGCACGCCCGCGAGCGCGTTGGCCACGCCCGTGCCGGCGTCGTCGTGGAGGTGTACGGCCACCCCGAGCCGACCACCGGCTGCGACGGCGTCGTTGCCGAAGTAGTCGACCACCTCTGCCACGATGCGCTCGACCTCGTCGGGCAGGGTGCCGCCGTTGGTGTCGCACAGCACGAGTCGGGTCGCGCCGGCCAGCGCCGCGCCCTCGAGCACGCGCAGGCTGAACTCGGGGTTCCGGCGGTAGCCGTCGAAGAAGTGCTCGGCGTCGTAGAACACCGCGCGGCCTTCGCCCGCGAGGAACGCCACCGAGTCGGCGACCATGGCGACGCCCTCGTCGAGCGTGGTCTGCAACGCCTCCAGCACGTGATAGTCCCACGCCTTGCCGACGATGCACACGGTCGAGGTATTCGCCTCGAGCAGGTGGCGCAGCGTGTCGTCGGAGTCGACCTTCCCCTTCACCCGCCGGGTCGAGCCGAACGCGACGAGGATCGAGTGGTCGAGCACGAGCTCGCTCGGCGCTCGCCGGAAGAACTCGTCGTCCTTGGGGTTCGCGCCGGGCCACCCGGCCTCGATGTAGTCGACGCCGAGCCAGTCGAGCTGCTCGGCGATGCGCAGCTTGTCGTCGACGGTGAGCGAGATCCCCTCGAGCTGGCTCCCGTCGCGCAGGGTCGTGTCGTAGATCTCGACCCGGGTGGGCCAACGCGCGTCGCGTCGCGCTGCTACTGGTTCAACCGACATCTTCACACCAGTCCCTGTACTGCTCGACCTGGCCGCGCACCGCGGCGTTGTAGGTCTCCTGGAGCTTGCGCGTCATCTCGCCCGGATCGCCGATCACGCGGTCGTCGACGGAGCGGATGGGCACGATCTCCGCCGCGGTGCCGGTGAGGAACGCCTCGTCGGCGAGGTAGAGGTCGTGGCGCAGCATCTGCTCCTCCACCACCGGGTAGCCGAGGTCGCGCGCGATGGTCATGATCGAGTCGCGGGTGATGCCCTCGAGCGCGCCGCTCGACAGCGGCGGCGTCTTGAGCACGCCGTTCTTCACCACGAACAGGTTCTCGCCCGTGCACTCGGCCACGTAGCCGAGTGTGTTGAGCAGGATCGCCTCGTCGTAGCCGGCGTGGACCGCCTCGACCTTGGCCAGGCTCGAGTTGATGTAGATCCCCGTGCCCTTCGCCGCGATCGGGTTCACGTTGGGGTCCATGCGCTTCCACGACGAGATCTTCATGCGGACGCCCTGGGCCAGGCTGTCCTCGCCGAGGTACGCGCCCCACGGCCACACCGCGATCGACACGTTCACCTCGCACGGCAGCGGGTTGAGCCCCATCTCGCCGTAGCCGAGGAACGCGATCGGGCGCACATAGCAGGAGTCGAGGCCGCTCTCGCGCACGGTGAGCTTGCACGCGTCGACCAGCTCCTCGACGGAGTACGGCAGCTCCATCATCACGAGCTTGGCGCTGTCGGCCAACCGCGCGATGTGGTCGGTGAGGCGGAACACCGCGGGGCCCGACGACGTCGCGTACGTACGGATCCCCTCGAACACCCCCGAGCCGTAGTGCAGCGAGTGGGTGAGCACGTGCACACGCGCCTCGTCCCACGGCACGAGCTCGCCGTCCATCCAGATCTTCTCGGTCTTCTCGATGGGCATGTCGGTTCCCCTCTACGCGTTGCGGGCTGCAGTGATGCGCCCGGCGATGGCAGTGCCGATGTCGGAGGTGGTGCCGTCGACGTCGTCCGACGCGTCGACGGCGCTGCGTACTCGCTCGGCCGCGACGGCGTCGCCGAGGAAGTCGAGCATCATGGCGCTCGACATGATCGCGGCGCGCGGATCCGCAGTGCCGGTGCCGGCGATGTCGGGCGCGGAGCCGTGCACCGGTTCGAACATCGACGGTCCGGTGCGGGCCGGGTTGAGGTTGGCCGAGGCCGAGCGACCGATCCCGCCGGCGACCGCGCCACCGAGGTCGGTGATGATGTCGCCGAAGATGTTGTCGGTGACGATCACGTCATAGCGACCTGGGTCCTGCACGAAGTAGATGCACGCCGCGTCGACGTGGTTGTACGCGGTCGTCACGTCGGGGTACTCGGCGGCGACCTCGTTGAACGTGCGCTGCCACAGGTCGCCTGCGAAGGTGAGCACGTTGGTCTTGTGGACCAGGGTGAGGTGCTGGCGCTCGCTCGTGTCCGCGAGGTCGAACGCGTAGCGCACGCAGCGCTCCACTCCCATGCGCGTGTTCACGGACCCCTGCGTCGCGATCTCGTGCGGCGTGCCCTTGCGCAGGAATCCGCCCTCGCCTGCGTAGACGCCCTCGGTGTTCTCACGCACGACGGTGAGGTCGATCTCGGGATGGCGAGCATCGGGCGCGGCGGTGAAGGGCCGCAGGTTCACGAAGAGGTCGAGCTCGAAGCGCAGACGCAGGATGATGCCGCGCTCGACCACACCCGAGCCCGTGCCGGCGGGCGCACCCACGGCACCGAAGAGCACCGCATCGAGCTTGCGGATCGCGTCGAGATCGGCATCGGTGAGCACGGTGCCGTCGCGCTCGTACCGCTCCCACCCGAGGTCGAACACCGTGGCGTCGTAGCGGACGCCGGTGGCATCGAGGCACTTGACCGCCTCCGCGATCACCTCGGGACCGATCCCGTCGCCCCCGATCACCCCCAACTTGTAGGTCATGTCTGTCCCTGTGCTCGTGCGGTCGGTCGGGGCAACGAAAAACCGCCCTCCCCGCGTCCCGGTGTGTGGGAGGGGTCGGACGGCTGAGGAGCGAGCGCCGGCGTGGCGCTCGCTACGGAATGACGAGTACTCGGTACGCGTGGTGCGCCTGGAGGTCCTGCGTCTGCATACGAAGCCTCATGCTACCAGGGTGGCCGGCCGGGGGCCACGATCGATCCGCGGCTCCCGGCCGACACCCTGCTACTGGATCAGCCCGTTGGCGTCGTAGGAGTACGAGGTCGCCGTCGACGTCTCGGTGTGGTGGGTCTCGACGTAGTAGTTCTTGGAGAGGTCGTACGCGACCGTGACCGCCGACGGATTGCCCTTCATCGTGAAGTTGTTCACGATGATCATGCTCGCGAGGGTGTAGCCGTTCCCTCGGAGATCGAGCGTCCCCCCCTTCGCGTAGATGGTGCCAGAGCTGCCGCTCTGTGGCCCGCTCTCGTTGCTGCCGTTCCCGCGGAACGTGAGCGTCGACGTGTTGTTGCGATCGGAGAACATCACGAGCCCCTTGAACGGCCCCGACGTCGGCCCGGTGAGGCGCAACGAGCCGTTGTCGGTCGCGTTCTTCGCGCCGTTGCCGGTCGTCTTGATCCCTGCACCCGTCGTCCCGGCCGGACAGTCGGAGTAGGCCGGCGTGAGGTAGTTGCCGCACGCGAAGTACAGGGTCACGCCGTCGCCGGTGATCTGGTCGTTGCCGTTCAACACGATGTCGTCCATGAGGATGTACGTGCCTGGCGCGAGATGATGCGAGTTCTCGAAGCCGTTCTTGTAGATGCCCGGCGTGAGCTCGAACGGCAGGTTCTTGGCCTGGGTGTTGACGACGTTGGTCGGGCACACGGATGTGGGAGGTGGCGTCCCGATCGTGCCGTCCCCGAGTCGACCGGTGCCGCACTGCGGGAGTGCGGCCAGCGGGTCCGGGACCGGATCCTTGTGGACCGGGGTCGGCGAGAAACCGTTGCCGCTGAAGTTCGCGGGGGCGTTCGGGCCGCCGATCGTGTTGCACGTCGGCGGGGTCGTGGAGTTGTCACAGGGCAGCGTGATCTTCACGTGCCCGTTCGGATTGAGCGATGCAGCCGTGCTCGAGGTGGAGTTGACGGTCACACCGCCACCCGCGATGGTGACGTCACCGTTCTGGCCGTCGAGCGTGAGCCCGGTCGGCGACAGGATGCAGAGCGCGCACGGTCCGCCCGGCGTCGCGACGTCGAGGCTCGTCACGATCGTGTGCGTCGTGCGCGTGATCGACGACATCGACGTCGCGCCGGTGCTGAGCGTGTTCGCGCCGAGCACCGAGCCGAAGAACGTCTTGATCGTGCGTTGTGGAAGCCGGACGCGGATGCGGTTCACCGTGTTGATCGGGTCACCGGGAAGCGGCGCGGACCACAGCGAGAAGTCGGCCGAGATGCACGAGTTCGAGTTCGCGGCGTCGGGACGATACGTGAGCGCGCTCACGTCGGAGCACCCGACCCAGTCGCTCGCCTGCACACCGAAGTTCTGCTTCGCGTAGCCCTTCACCTGCTGCACGACGGTCGTCCACTGGCTCGGCGCGCCGCTGAAACCGGGCCCGAAGGACTCGAGCGTCTCGGCCGCGACGAGCGCCGACGCATCGGAGGCGGTCTGGGCCTGACGCCGTTGCTGCCGCGCGTTGCCGATGTCGACGACGATCGCGAGCACGCCCAACAGCACCGCCATCATGATGACGACGAAGACCAGGATCAGACCCTGTTCGTCGTCGTGCATGCGCGACGCGAGGCTGCGTCGACGGTTCACGGGGAGCTCGACGAGACGGTGCACCATGACCAGTTCCCTCCGCTCGGTGGTGTCTCTTCGCCTCCCGTAGCGATGATGTCGGACTTCTCGATGCGGATCGCTGCCTTGGAGCGCAGGTACTTGCCGCCCAGGAACGGGCTGAACAAGCTCGTCACCGAGGTCAACGGGTACTGCGCGCAGACGATGATCGAATCGTCCTTCGAGAAGGTGCCCGCGCTGGTGAAGTCGCTCGCCCCAGAGAGGATCTTCACCCGCACCTTCGATCCGTCGAGCCCGATCTGCTGCTTGGTCAGGCAGATCAGGTTCTTGATGTTGTCGGTCGCAGCGCCGGCACCCGTGAGGTGACAGTTGGTGCTCGTGGGCGCCGTGTCGTACGCGGGACCGAACGTCCCGACGGCACCTTCACGCGCCGCTTCGCGGGTTCCCTGCCGTACGGCCTGGTAGTCGTTGAACGTCGCCCCGAACTCGATGACCCCGAAGACCACCAGGATGAGCAGCGGAAGGATGAGCGCGAACTCCACCATCGCGGCGCCGCGCTCACCGCGCTCGTTTCGCGCTCGGAGTCGAGCAATGGCCCGTGTCATGACGGCACTCCGATGTCGGTCGCGTTCGGCTTCTTCGTCTGCCCGGGCGGCGTCCCGCCGTGACCCGGCGGCAGACCACCTTGACCCGGCGGCGTGCCCTCGGGTGCGGTCGTGTCGTCGCGCTGGCCGGGCGGCGTGCCGTCGTTGCCCACGCCGTTCTCGTCACCGTTGCCGTTGCCCGCGTCGACGCTCGGCGCATCCGTGCCGGCAGTCGCCGACGGGGTGTCGCCGGCAGACGCGGCAGCGTCGCCGACCACCGCAGTGGTCGGCGCGCCGTTCCCCGTGTCCGGCGGTGGCGCGACGTCGGCAGCGCCGCTGTCGGTCTTCGGGACGCGAGTCGGGTCCTTCGCATGACCACCCGCGGGCGCGTCGGCACTGCCGGCGTCGACGTCCGCCTTGGTGCTCGTGTCAGGGGCACCGATCTCGATGCCGACCGCGCTCGCGGCGCGGCTGAACACGGACTGCGCGGCCGCGGGCAGGACCTGCGCCATGCCGAGCACCACGATCGACGCCACCACGGCTGCGCTCGCGACGCCGTAGCGCGTGCGTCGACGAGTGTGCCGCAGCGGGACGATCACGCCGTGGCGCTCGTCGGCCCGCTCGTCGGCGTCCGCCGAGGTGAGATCGATCACGGGCGCGTCGTCGAGCGCGACGCTCGTGCGAGGCGCGCCGTCGCTGAGGTAGCTCGCGAGCTCGTCGCTGACCCGCAGCGGCGCGCCGATCCGGTAGCGCCCGAGCTCGGCGATGAAGGCCGCGCCCGCGCGATCCAGCGGCAGATCGCCGTGCTCGGGGGTGGTGGGTTCGCGGTCCATCGAACGGTGCACCGTCTCGTTCACTCAGATGGATACGGTCTCGGCGGCGGAACTGCGCCGAATCGCGGCAATTCCTCGGTGTTGCAGGGCCTTCACTGCCCCCGGCGTCTTGCCCAGCACCTCGGCCGTCTGGTCGATGCTGAGGTCGGCCACGAAGCGCAGCACGAGCACGTCGCGCTGGTCGGGCGCCAGGGCGTCGAGCGTCTCGCGCACCCAGTCGTCACCGAGCGAAGCGATCGCATCGGCCTCGGCGTCGCCACCGCGCGGCACGAGCCGCGCCACACCGGCGTCGTCGGTGAGCGGTTCGGTCTGTGGGCGTCGCGCCCGGGCGCGTCGCTCGTCGATCAGGCGGCAGCGCGCGATGGTGAAGGTCCAGGCGCGGAAGCCGTCGGCGTCGCCGCTGAACGACCCGACCTCTCGGAACGCGCGCAGCAACGTCTCATTGGTGAGCGCGTCGGGATCGGAGGAGCCCTGAGCTCGGAAGTACGCCAGAATTGGTTGCGCGACGAGGTGGAACAGGCGTTCGAACGCCCATGACTTGCCGCCCTGCGCTGCCCCGAGGACGACCTCGAACTCCTCGTCGCCGAGGATCGGTGTCGCCACGAACGGTGATGTCGGCGCACCGCGCCCGTCACTGAAGGCCAATCTGCCCGTTGCCCCTGTTTGGTGACCTGCGTCGCAGTCGAGCGACCATACCGTCGACCGATCACCGTCCCGGGGGATCCCCCGGCCTGTCATGACTTCGAGAACAGGCGGGTAGCCTCTCGGTGCCATGGAACCCGCACAGCTCTCGCAACAGGCCCACGACCGCCTCCGCGAGGAGCTCGAGGAGCGCTCCGGTCCGAAGCGCCGCGAGATCTCCGCGTGGATCGAGCGGGCGCGCGAGCACGGCGACATCCGCGAGAACGCCGACTACGACGCGGCCAAGAACGAGCAGGGCCACAACGAGGCGCGCGTGCGACAGCTCGAGGAGATCCTGCGGACGGCCCAGGTGGTCGACGGGCCGTCGGGTGACGTCGTCGAAGCCGGCACCATCGTTGAGATCAAGATGGAAGGCGACGACGACACGTCGCGCTACCTCGTCGGGTCGATCGAGGAGCGTCACGACGAGTTCGACGTGCTCTCGACCTCGTCACCCCTGGGGCAGGCGCTGCTGGGACACGGCCCGGGTGACGTCGTCAGCTACGACGGCCCGCGGCGCACCATGACGGTCTCGATCGTCAGCGTGCGTCCCAACGCCTGAGCCCCGTCGTCGGAGCCGGACGCGAGCGTCCCCCGGCCCGAGGCCGGGGGACGCCTGCATTCTCCTGCCCGACCCGCTCAGCCGGTGAATTGCGGTGACACGACCACCGCAGCCGGAGCGACCACCGGGTCACCGGGGTCGTTCGGCCTGACCACGACCTCGGCCTCGACCTCCCTGAAGTCGTTCGTGATGGTCACCGTGGTGGTGGCGTTCGCCGAGATCGGCGCGCCGTCGACGGTGAATGCCGGGTTCGACGCGTACGTCACGACGGTGCCCAGCGGCAGACCGTCGACACCGAGCTCGGTCACGGTGCAGCTCGAGTTGGCCTCGATGCCGGTGATGAGCGCCGGCGTGCCCGGACCACCGTTGAGCGGCAGGTCGACGTCGGTCTCGGTCAGGTCGTCACACAGCACGTGCGCCGTGAAGTGGTCGGGCAGCGTGCCCGACACCGGCGTGACCGTGAGGGGGAGGCCCAACGTCTCCTTCACCACCGCCAGGCTGCCGAACTGCTGCTCCGGCGGAGGACCCGGGGGGTCGCACGCTGCTTTGCCCTCGGAGGGGAAGTAGATCGCCTGTCCGGCGGCGTCCCAGTTCTGGCCGGGGAAGTCGTCGAACGGGGGGATGATGTCGCCCCACTTGGTGTGGTCGGCCTTCAAGGTGTCGTTCCACACGGGACCGGTGTGCCCGGCGTGCCCGTCGAGGACGCCCGACTTGTCGGGGGAGATCTCGACGTACGGGTTCTTGTTCGAGTTGGTGCGGTGACAGATGGTGACGTGGTCCTCGTCGACCCCGGCACCGGCGGTGCCGCCGACGGCGGCGAGCGTGCCCGCGCCGAGCGCGAGCGTCACCACCAGACCCAATATCGCGTTCCTGCCCTTCACGACTTGCCCTCCTGTGGGGTTGCCTCGCCCACGCATCGAGCGCGGACGGGGGTAGCTCGTTGGAGGGGCCGGGTTCGCTCTGACTCCCCGGCGGCAACGCGACCAATCACACCGCCGGATCCACATCTCCCCTGCCTTCCCCGCGAGCATCAGTCGCCTGTGCGACCGCGGGGAGTGGCATTGTCGACCCTATCAGCCACGTAGAGTGGTCGTCGAGCCATTCGGCCACATGTCACAAGGGTGGATCCTCACGGGCCGCGCTGCTGATCCGGGCACCGACGCGACTGTCCCCCGGCCGGAGCCGGGGGACAGTGCAGATCTGCTGGTGCTGGTGCTCTGGGGGTCAGCCGGTGAACGCCGGGGCGACGACGACCGCTGCTGCGGGATCCGCCGGGCGCACCACGTTCTCCGGCGAGATGCCGCCGAAGTCGTTCGTGACCGTGGCCTCTGCACCGCCGACCGTGATCGGTCCCGGTTGGACGATCGTGACGGTGACCAGCGGGTTGATGCCGGTCATGTCCTCGCTCACCACGCACTGGTCCCCCAGCGGGATGCCCGTGATCTCCTCGGAGTCCGAGAAGTTCCCGTCACCGTCGTCGACCGGCGTGAGCACCAACGTCTCGTTCACGTCGGAGCCGTCGGTCGGGCACTTCACGATGATGTTGAAGGACGCAGGCACTCCCGTGACGCCGTCTTGCGGCGGGATCAGGTTCTTGGTGACGACGAGCGAGCCGAACTCGGGGGGCTCGCCGCCGTGGTAGCAGATGAACCAGTGGCTCACGGCGGGGATGTTGCCACCACCGTTGAACGGCGAGACGTACTCGGTCGGCGTGTCCTCCGTGGGAGGCACGTGGTTCGCCGCAGGCGCCCCGCTGTTCTGCGAGTACACGTTGTAGGCCGGGCCGCCCTTCACCACGACGGCGTCGATGACCGCGCCGCCCGTGGGGTCGTCGACGTTGACCATCTCGCCCTTGCCCGTGCCGATCGACGACGTGTTCGGGACGACGGTGCCGCTGACGAAGCCGTCGTCGATGCCGTCGTTCCCGTCGGCGAAGGCGAGCGTCGAGTTCGGGAACCCGACCTTGGCGCAGTTCACGGCGTTGCCGCCGACGAAGTTCGCGCGCGTCGGGTCGGACGCGGAGGCCGCGGACGCGCTCGACACTCCGAGCGCGACGGTGGTGGCGGCGACGACCGCGACCACACCGAGGATCGCCGCGAACCGCGGCTTTCGAATCGTGTGACGCATGGGGAGGGGACCCTTTCCTCTCGACTGGGGTGCGGGGACTCTCGCCGCACGCAGGTAAAGGGGCCGGGTTCGCTCTGACTCCCCGGCGACAACGCGACCAATACCGTCGCCGGATCAACATCTCCCCTGCCGCACCCACGTCTGCCGACCGCATGTTGCTGCGGCGTGAGTAGTGGCGATGGGCACCCTACCGGCTACGGAGAGTGGTTGCCGACATCCCCGGCCGTACGTCACTCGCAAGGCGAGCTCCGACGGGTCCTGCGTATATCCCGGGAGATCAGGGCATCCCAGGGGGATGGTCGATGTCCGCAGCTCGCTCGAGCCCGGTGCCGTGGTGGGGGGCCGGTACCGGATCGGGTCGCTCCTCGCGGCCGGCGGGATGGCCGAGGTCTACCGGGCGGCCGACGAGCGCCTCGGTCGGGACGTCGCGCTCAAGATCCTGAGCGGCACCACCGCCACCGAGCACGCTCGGTTCCGGCGGGAGGTGGATGTGCTCGCGCACCTCGACCACCCGAACCTGGTGCGCCTGTACGACGCAGGTGAGCTGGAGGGAAGTGCACGGCCGTTCCTCGTGCTCGAGTTGGTCGACGGTTCGACGCTCGCCGAGCGCCTCGCCGTCGGTCCGCTCCCCGCCCCGGTCGCGGCACGCATCGGACACGAGCTCGCCGGAGCCCTGGCGGTCGCCCACGCGAGCGGCGTGGTGCATCGCGACGTGAAGCCGTCGAACGTGTTGATCGACGTCGACGGCCGGGCGCGCCTGACCGACTTCGGCGTGGCGCACGACGCCGCGGCCTCCACCCTCACCGACATCGACGCCGTGCCCGGCACCGCCGCCTACATGGCGCCCGAGCAGGTGCGCGGCGAACACGCAACCACCGCGATCGACGTGTACGCGCTCGGTCTCGTCGTGCTCGAGTGCTGCACGGGGACCCGCGCGTTCCCCGGGACCCTGCACGAGTCAGCGTTGTCGCGGCTCACCGCACGTCCGGACGTTCCCGACACGCTCGCGACCCCACTGCGCGACGCCCTCGCCGCGATGACCGCCCTCGACCCCGCCGATCGGCCGACGGCGGCCGAGGCGGCCCTCGCGTTCGCGCTCGCGTCGGAGACATCCCGGCCCGACACCGCGCCGCCGGCGGCCGTGACGACGCCGGCGGCCTCGGCCCCGACAACGTTGGCCGGCGCGGCCCCGACGATGGCGGCCCCGCTCGCAGCCGTCGTCTCGCCGACACCGGTCCGCGCTGTCAAGCCACGCCCACGACGAGTGATCCTGGCGATCGCGCTCATCACGTTGATGGCGGCGGCGGTCGTGATCGGGGTGGTCGGGGGCGGCGATGGGCTCGATCGACCGCCCACGACGCCGGTCGTCTCGACGAGCCTCCCGCAGCCGAGCACCGCGCCCACGACCACGCCTCCGGCAGTGGTGACCACCACGCCTGCACCGGTGGTGGCCCCAGGGCCCGAGTGCCCGAGCGGGAAGGGAAAGGGCAAGGGCGCGGCGAAGAAGCAGGACGCGGGCGCCTGCGACTGAGTCGACACCGGGAACGACGCACGTACCCTGCAGGGCGTGAACCTGGTCGGGCACGTCGCCGTGGGCCTCCGGCGGTTCCCCGCCGCGGAGCCCGAGTTCCTGCTCGGCTGCATGCTCCCCGACCTGGCGGCAATGGCTCGGGTCCGCCTCGCGCCCGCGTCAGGAGCCGTCGGCGACGGCGTCGCCCTCCACCACGCGAGCGATGCCGTGTTCCACTCGTCGGACTGGTTCCGCGAGCACAACCTCTTGGTGCGCGACGACCTGCTCGCAGCAGGCGTCGACCGCGGACCGGCGCGCGCATCGGCGCATGCGGGGCTCGAGATGCTGCTCGACGGTGGGCTCGCCGCCGATCCCGCGATCGTCGACGCGACCGAAGCGGCGTTCGCGGCCGCTCGCGACGACCGGTCGACGTCCGATGCCGTCGCCGCACTGGTCGACGACGACGAGCGCGACCTCTGGCGCGCGCGCGTCGCCATGATCGGGCGCGCGGTGCACCCGGGCGTGTACACGTCGACCGACGAGATCGCGTGGCGCCTCCACCGGATGACTCGCGGGCGCACGCGCATCGAGCTGCCGCGGGACCAGGTCGACGCGGTCGCGGTCGCGCTGGAGAAGCGACAGGGTGCAGTGGTCGGTCAGGCGGGCCGGGTCGTGTCCGACGTCGTGGTCGCGCTGCCGTAGCCCCCGCCGCCCGGGGTGAGGAGGCGCACCACATCGCCGGACCGCAACTCCACGGTGACCTTGTCGGGGAGACGCCGCGCCAGTGCCTCGTCGCCCTGCGGGAGCAACCAGTTCTCGCCCGTTCGTCCGGGCCCGCCACCGTCGAGTCCCCACGGGCGGCTCGTACGGCGCTCGGTGATCAGCGACACGGTCGCGTCGGCGAGCACCTCGAGCTCACGCACGATGCCGTCTCCGCCGTGGTGCGCGCCCGCGCCACCGCTCTCACGACGGATCCCGTACCGGCGGACGCGCACCGGCAGCTCGCGTTCGAGCGCCTCGACCGGCGTGTCGCGCGTATTGGTCATCGCGGTGTGCACGCCGCTCATGCCGTCGGCCCACGGCCGCGCGCCCTGCCCACCTCCGATGGTCTCGTAGTACACCCATGCCCCACCGGGCGCGTCGATGCCGAGGAGCACGTTGTTCATCGTGCCCTGACCGGCTGCACCCACCGCGCCCGGAAGCGCCAGGGCCAACGCGCCGAGGCACACGTCGGCGACGCGCTGGCTCACCTCCACGTTGCCGGCACCCACCGCGGCGGGGGCGGTTGCGGCGACCACCGTGCCCGGCGGCGCGATCACCTCGACCGCCCGCATCGCGCCGCCGTTGGCGGGGATGGTCGGGTCCGTCGCGGCGCGCAACGCGAACTCGACGGCGCTCACGGTCACCGCCTCGACCGCATGGACGTTGCCTGCCCGCTGCGCCGCGCTGCCGGTGAAGTCGAACGTGGCGCGGTCGCCGCTGACACGCATCGTCACCGTCACCCGCGCGGGCACCTGTTGCTCCGGCCGCGGGCCCGCGGAGTCGAGCACGTCGTCGAATCGCCACTCGCCGTCGGGGATCGCGCCGATCGCGGCGCGCATGCGGCGTTCCCCGTAGTCGAGCAGCTCGTCGAGCACGACGAGCGCTGCGGTGATCGCATCGTCGACCGCCAGCTGGGCGGCGAGCCCGTCGACGACTTCGCGCAACCGTGCCGCACCCACCCGATTGGCACCGCGCTGTGCATCGAGATCACCTCGGCGCTCGATCGGGGTTCTCGACGCGGCGAGGAAGCGCGCCTCGACCTCCGGCGTGAGGCGCATCGGCGGCAGACGGATGCCCTCCTCGTCGACCGTGGTCGCGTCGGGTGGCATCGAACCCGGCGCGATGCCACCGACGTCGGCGTGGTGCGCGCGCGTCGCGACCCAGCCGACGAGCCGCGTCGCGGTCGGGTCGTCGCCACCAGCGGACGCGCCGCCAGTGAAGCACGGCGCGACGAGGGTGACGTCGTTCAGGTGCGTGCCGCCCGCGAACGGATCGTTCAGGATCACCTCGTCATCCGGGCGAACGCCGCCACCTTCGTGCTCGAGGAACTCGATCGCCGCCCGCACCGACGCCGGCATCGACCCGAGGTGCACCGGGATGTGCTCGGCCTGCACGAGGAGCTCGCCCGACGTCGTGAACAGCGCGGCAGAGCAGTCGGCGCGCTCCTTGATGTTCGGGCTCGACGCGGCCCTGCGCAGCACCGCACCCATCTCGTCGGCGACCCCACCGAGGCGAGACACGAGGATCTGCAGCGCTGCCGGATCGAGGTCAGGCACGCGTGATCACCCACGCTCCCGTCGGACCCGGTTCGGCCGTCCACCCCGGGGGCACCCACATCGTGCAGTCGAGCTCCGCGACGACCTGTGGGCCGATCACCCGCGCGCGGTCGGGCACCGGGAGCTCCTCGACGCGCAGCGCGGGGGGCGCCGACGCACGGACTCGAACGGCGATCACCTCCACGCTCACGTCAGCACGCGCGAAGCCGTTGCGTTGCTCGTGGACGTCGTGGAAGGCATCCCACGCCGCCGTGCCGCGAGCGCCCGACTCGTGCACGACCGTGAGCTCGTGGCTCTGGCCGACGTAGCGACAGTCGAGCAGTCGCTCCACCGCGACCTCGGTGTCGGCTGACGCAGGAGAGCCGGTCGAGCACGCGGCGCGCACGCGCTCCACGACCACTCGTTCGAGCGTGTCGAGGGCGCTGTCGATCGCGTCCACGTCGGTGCCCCGGGACCACGACTGCACGACCTCCTCGGCGCGCGGCGAGCAGAGGAGCCCGACGGCCGAGAACACGCCCGCGCGTGCCGGCACGATGACCGCGGCCATTCCGAGCGCCTCGGCGATCGCGCACGCGTGCATCGGCCCCGCCCCGCCGAACGCGACGAGCGCGGCGCCGCGGGGATCGACTCCTCGTTCGACCGTGACCACACGCACCGCGCGCT
>DASUMF010000001.1:0-5238 GCA_036277835.1 Acidimicrobiia bacterium | reverse complement strand
TTGATCCCGCCGTCGACCTCGATCTCGACTGCATGCCCCGCCCGGTTGATCTCGGCGCGTGCCGCCACGATCTTGTCGAGCACTTCGGGGATGAAGGCCTGGCCACCCCACCCCGGATTCACCGTCATGAAGAGGAGGAGGTCGATCTCGCCGAGGAACGGCAGCACCGCGTCGACGGTGGTGCCGGGGTTGAGCACCAGCCCGACGCCGACGTGGAGGTCGCGCAGCTCGCGGAACAGCGGGCGCGGATCGCCCAGCTCCACGTGCACGATGCAGCGGTCGGCACCGGCCGTGGCGAAGTCGGCGAGGAGCACCTGCGGGTTGTCGACCATCAGGTGGCAGTCGAGGAACAGGTCGGTGTGGGCGCGCAGCGACTTCACGACCGGCGGCCCGATGGTGAGGTTCGGCACGAAGTGGCCGTCCATCACGTCGACGTGGAGGAGGTCGGCCTCCGCGGCGACGCGGTCGACGTCATGCCCGAGACGGGCGAAGTCGGCCGACAGGATCGACGGTGCGATCTTCACGGCGCCACGGTACCGGTCGACGGCGCGCCCGCCGTGCGTGTGAGCGCGAGCACGTACATGCCGTCGGTGCCCGCGGCCTGCGGCAGCAACCGGGCACCGCGGCCGAGCGGCCGCCAGGGCGCACCGGGCGGCGCGAGCGCGGAGAACCCGGGAAGGTGCGCGCGGGCCCACTCGTCGACGTCGAGGGTCTCGGCGTTGGTGAGCGTGCACACCGAGTACACGAGCACGCCGTCGTCGCGCACGAGCTCGGCGGCGGCGCCGAGGAGCTCCCGCTGGAGCGCGGCGAGCTCGTCGATGCCGGCCGGCGACACCCGCCAGCGTGCGTCGGCGCGACGGCGCAGCACCCCGAGACCACTGCACGGGGCGTCGAGCAGCACGCGGTCGAACTGCCCGGGCCGCAACGGCAGCCGGCGCGCGTCACCCACGATCGGGAACACCCACGGCACCGCGAGTCGACGCGCCGCGTCGCCCACCATGCGCAGTCGCCCGGCATCCACGTCGAGCGCCGCCACGACACCGTCGTCGCCCACCCGCTCCGCGATCGCCCCCGCCTTGCCACCGGGTGCCGCGGCGAGGTCGGCCACCCGGTCCCCCGGCTGGGGATCGAGCACCGCCACGATCGCCTGGCTGCCCTGGTCCTGCGGCGTGGCCCGCCCCTCGCGCACCGCTGCCAGGCGTGCCGGGTCACCGACACCGCGCACGACCAGCGCGTCGTGCACCAGCTCGCCGCGCACCACGTCGATCGCCAACGAGCGGAACTCCGCTTCGACCGCGTCCGCGGTGACGACGCGCGGGTTCGGTCGCACGGTGAGCGCGGCCGGTTCGTTCATCGCCGCCAGCGCGCCGCGCGCGTCGTCGGCACCGAGGTCGGTGGTGAGTCGCTCGACCAGCCAGTCGGGATACGAGAGCGCGACCGCCGGGTCGTCGGGCTCGGGCCAGGGTGGACCGAGCCGCGTGATGCCGCGCAACACGCCGTTCGTGAATCCCCGCGCGCGCGGTGAGCGCTTCGCCACCGCATCGACGGTCTCACTCACCGCCGCGTGCGCGGGCACGTCGTGCAGCAGCTGGTACGCGCCGAGTCGGAGCGCGGCGCGAACGGGTGGATCGAGGCGTCGCACCGGACGCTTCGATGCGCGAGCGACCAGGTCGTCGACGCGACGCTGCGCACGCACCGTGCCGTAGACGAGCTCGGTCACGAACGCGCGGTCGCGATCTTCGAGCGACGAGGTGCGCAGCATCTCGGGGACGAGGATGTGCGCATAGGCGCCGTCGTCGATGCGGACGAGCGCGTCGAGCGCGAGCAGCCGCGCCGAGCTGTTGTTCATCGCCCGTCCCGCTGCATCACGTTCCCCACACCGGCGGCTCACGGAGACCGCGAGCCCACGCGTCAGCCGGCATGCGGCCCTTTCCTTCGGGCTGCACCTCGAGCGGTTCGAACGTGCCGTCGGCGTCGACGCGCGCGGTCCACACCTTGACCCGGCTGCCGTTCACCGTCGTCCACGCGCCCGGCCGCGGGTTGCCGGCCCGCACGACGCGCACCAGCGCGTCGGCCGGGTGTTGGAGATCGAGCTCGAACTCCTCGACCGTGAGCTTGTCGGCGTAGGTGGGCTCGCCCTGCTGTGGTTCGGGCGCACGGGTCACGATCTCGGGCAGCGTCGCGACGAGGAGGTCGGCGCCGAGCTCCACCAGTGCGGCGGTCACGTCGCCGGCCGTGTCGTCGGGGCCGATCGGAGCGATCGCGCGCGCGTACACGGGACCGGTGTCGAGGCCTTCGTCGAGGCGCATGATGGTGACGCCCGTCTCCGTGTCACCCGCGAGCACCGCGCGCTCGACCGGCGCCGCGCCGCGCCAGCGCGGCAGCAACGAGAAGTGCACGTTCACGAACCCACGCGGGAGCGCGTCGAGGAGCGCGACCGGGAGCAGCTGGCCGAAGGCCACGACCACTCCGAGCTCGGCACCGCTGCCGGCGACGTCGTCGACCACCTCACGCGACCGCCGCGGCGTGAGCACCGGGATGCCGAGCTCCGTCGCCGCTTCCTTCACCGGGCTCGGCGCCGCGGCACTCCCCCGGCCACGGCGTCGGTCGGGTTGGGTCACGACGAACGCGATCTCGTGACCGGCAGCCACCAGTGCGCGCAGCGGCGGGACCGATGCAGCGGGGGTGCCGAAGTAGACGAGGCGCACGGGAGGCTCGTGGGTCGATGGGGCGGACGCGACGCGGACGGCCCGGTACGGGCTCGGTCAGCGCCGGTCGGCGCCGGCAGGGAGCTCTTGCAGGCGGAGCTCCCGCATGGCCTCGCGCCGCACCTCGGGGTCGAGCCGGTCGAGGAGCAGGACACCGTCGAGGTGGTCGATCTCGTGCTGGATCATGCGCGCGAGGAGGTCGTCTCCCTCGAGGATCACCTCGCGGCCGTCGAGGTCGAGGCCGCGCATCGTGACGTGCTCGGCGCGCACGATCTCGAAGCGGAACCCGGGCACCGACAGGCAGCCCTCCTCGGACAGGACCTCGCCGGAGGTCTCGACGATCTCGGGGTTGATCACGACGCCGGGACCGTCGCCCTCGTGGAGGTCGTAGGTGAAGAGCCGCTTGCGCACCCCGACCTGGGGGGCGGCGAGCCCGACACCCTCGGCCTCCTCCATGGTGGCGTACATGCCGTGCACCAGCGGCACGAGGTCGGCCGTGATCTCCTCGACCTCGCGCGCCGGCTGCTTCAAGACGGGATCGCCGAAGAAGCGGAGCGCGTAGCCGGTCACGGCCAGCCAGGTTACCAGCCGCTCTTCTCCGTTTCGGCGTCCCCTGGGTACCGTCGCGGTACCCACGAGACGCCAAAACCAGGGAAGTGGGTCAGATGCGGCGGGGGTCGACGTCGACGCGGAGTCGGCCGACGGCGTGCGCCGCGTCGACGGCGGGCGTGGCGAGCGCGTCCGAGAGTCGCTCCCAGGTCGCGGCCCGCACCAGCGCGCGCCGGCCGTCGTCGACGGGCCCGAGCACGGTCACCCCCGCATCCCGCGCCGCATCGTCCTGAACTGCGCCACGCTGCAGTGCGCTGCAGGCATGGGCCACCGCCGCCGCGTCACCACTCAACGCGGCCAACCCGCCGAAGGGCGGGAACCCGAGCTCCTCGCGGCGCGCCCGCTCGGCGCGGGCCACGGCCAGGGTGTCGCCACGCTGCGCGGCGACGACCACCTCGTGGTCGGGCACGCGGGTCTGGAGCAACAGCACGCCGGGCGGCGCGGGACGGGCGCCGAGGAGGCGCGCGCCTCGCACCAGGAGCCAGAGGGCCTGCTCGGCGGCGCGGCTGCGCGGTGCCAGGAGCTCCTGGTCGAGCTCGAGGTACGCGACCACACCGACCGGCGCGGCACCTTCACCGTTGCGGTCGCCGGCGCCGGCGCCGGCGACGCGGTGCAACACCGCCTCGGTGCCCACGACGACCGGTGCCGTGGGCGTCGCAACCGTGGACGCATCGACGAGGTCGACCGCCACCCGCGGCAACAGCGCGGCGAGGTCGTCGCGCACTCGTGCCACCCCCGGCTTGATCGGGCGCATGCGCGTGCCGTGGCAGTGGAGACACACCATCGGGCGCACCGTCGCGCACACCGAGCACGCGAGCCCGGCGTCGCCTTCGGTGACCGTCGCGCCGCACCGCTCACACCGGGCGAGCTCGCGACAGGTGCGGCACGCGAGGAGTCGGGCCCGGCCGCGGCGGTTCAGCACGCACACCGCACGCGCCCCGGCGTCGACCGCGCGGTGCAGCGCGTCGGCGAGCTCGCGGGTGACGAGCGCCTGGCCGGGCTCCTGGTCGCGAACGTCGACCACCTCGACGCGTGGCCACCCGTGGCGCACGCCTCGCCCGACTGCCTGGTGGGACGCCGCGACGTCGTGGTCGTCCAGGTCGCCCAGCGCGACCAGCGCCTCCACCGACGGCGCGGGCGTGATCATGCGCACCGAGGCACCGGCGCGACGCGCCCGCTCGAGCGCGACGTCGCGTGCGTTCCAGGTGGGTGCGCGCTCGTCGTCGAACGCCTCGTCGCGCTCGTCGAGCACGATCACCGTCGCCAGATCGGGTACTGGCGCCCACACCGCGGCGCGCCCGCCGATCACGACGCACGCGCCACGTCGGGCGCGGTCCCACGCGCGCGTCAGCTCAGCCGCCGGTCGATCGGAGAACAGCTGCACGACGTCGCGCCCGTCGGCCTCGAGCGCGCGCGCGGCGACGTCGCCATCGGCGCCCGACGGAACGAGGACCAGCGTGGAGCCCTCGGGCGCCGCGAGCGGTTGCAGCGCGACCGTGCCCGATGGTGCGGTGACGATCAGCGCGTCGCGTGCCCACGGGTGATCGGGCTCGAGCCGCGACGGATACACCGCCGCACCGACGTCGGGCTCGGGTCCGGCCGCGACGACGTTGGGCGGTGTTGCCGCGCGGAGGAACGTCGCCACCGGTCCCGCCCATCGCCACGCCGCCCACCGACACAGCGCGACGACCTCGAGCGGCGGCCCGTCGGACACCACACTCACGAGGCGCCGGAGGCGAGCAGGTGGTGCGTCGACCGCATCGGGCGCGACGTCGGCGTCGAGCACCCAACCGCGCACCCGGCGCCCGTGCAACGGCACCCGCACCACCGTCCCGACGCGCACCACGTCACCCAGCTCGTCGGGCACGAGGTACTCGAACGCGCGCCGCACCGCCGCCACATCGGGCTGGACGCGGCAAAT